>CAYYZZ010000001.1:0-53726 GCA_964476235.1 uncultured Streptomycetaceae bacterium
AGCGCCCAAGCCGGCCACGGCACCCGCGCCGGCTCCGGCGCCCAAACCGGCTGCTGCGCCGGCAGCGGGCGAGGCGCAACCGCTCGCGGCGCTCCAGATCCTGACCGGCGGGGCCGCGGGCAAGGAGATCGAGCTCATCAAGAATCTCACCACGCTCGGCAAGCCGGGCCTGCAGGTGGCGGTCATCACGCGGCGCCCGCAGGGCTATTTCATCACCCACGTCGAGGGCGCCAGCTTCCCGGTGATCAACGGCAAGGCGCTCGACAACCAGGCCCGCCCGTTGAACGATCACGACGTGATCGAACTGGCCGGCGTGAAAATGGAATTTTTCATCAAGAAGTAAATAACAGCCGCCAGTCGGCCGGCAAATGGCGGGGTCGGGCCGGATATCGGTGCAGTGCCGGTGTCCGGCCTTCGTTTCTGACAGTGACCGGGCGCACGCGCGGCGCCTGCTGGCGGCGGATGTCAACGGCGATAGGGCGGTAATGCAGGGGAAAAGAGGATGCTCGCGGCGATAAAGAAGCATCTGGCTCGGATCATCATCGGCCTCATCGTGGTGCTGGTCTTCCTCGTTCACGCCATCGGGCTGTGGGGGCTCCGGCTTCCGCTGCTCGAAAAACTCGAGGCCATCATCTACGACACGCGGCTGCAGCTCACCATGCCGGGTGGCGTGGATACGCGCATCGTGATCCTCGACATTGACGAGAAGAGCCTCGCCGAGAGAGAGAAGGGCGGCGAGGGGCGCTGGCCGTGGCCGCGCGACCGCATGGCGCTGCTGCTCGACAAGCTGTTCGACCAGCACGAGATCGCCGTGCTCGGCTTCGACGTGGTGTTTGCCGAGCGCGACGAGTCCTCGGGCATCCGCGTGCTCGAGCGCCTGGGCGCGCGGGAATTCCGCGATGTCCCGCAATATCAGTCGGTGCTGAAGCAGGTCAAGCCGCAGCTCGAGTACGACGACATCCTCGCGCGGAAGATGAAGGGCCGCGCAGTGGTAATGGGCTACATTTTTTCCGGCGAGGAGCAGGGGCTGGCGCCGAAGAAGGGCGTGCTGCCCCTGCCGATTTTCAGCGCTGAATCGTTTGCGGGCAGGCCGGTCCGGACCACTTCCTGGAACGGCTACACGGCCAACCTCGAGGTGCTCCAGAGGAGCGCGGCAAGCGCGGGGCATTTCAACTCGCACACCGACGACGACGGCATCGTGCGGCGCGTGCCGATGCTGGCCGAATACCAGGGTGCCTACTACGAGCCGCTCTCGCTGGCGATGGTGCGCGTGCTGCTTGGCTCGCCGCCGGTCAAGGCGGCCGCCCCGGACCATGCGCTCGCCCCGGAGGGCTACCCCGATCTCGAATGGCTGGAGGTCGGCACGCTCAGGATCCCGGTGGACGACGCCGCGAGCGCGCTGGTTCCCTATCGCGGGCGCAAGAACAGCTTCAAGTATTACTCGATCGTGGACGTGATCAACGACCGTATCGACCCGTCCGAATTGAAGGGCAAGATCGCCATAGTGGGCACGACGGCCCCCGGGCTGCTCGACCTGCGGGCGACCCCGGTGGATGCGGTCTACCCCGGCGTCGAGGTGCACGCCAACATGATCGCGGGCATACTCGACGGCAACATCAAGCAGCGGCCGCCTTACGTGGTGGGCGCCGAGTTCGTGCTGCTGCTGATATCGGGCCTGGTGCTGGCGCTGCTGCTCCCGCTGCTGAACCCGCTCAGGCTGACCCTGGTGACCATGCTGGTGCTGGTCGCGGTGCTGGCCGGCAACGTGATCGTGTTCGAGCACGGCCACCTGGTGCTGCCGCTTGCCTCGGGCGTGGTGATGATATTGCTGCTGTTCACGCTCAATATGGCCTACGGCTTTTTCATCGAGGCGCGCGGCGCGCGCCTCATCACCGGCTTGTTCGGCCAGTACGTGCCGCCCGAGCTGGTGGAGAAAATGGCGGAGAACCCCGAGCAGTTCAACATGGCGCCGCGCGCGGAGGAACTCTCGGTGCTGTTCTCGGACGTGCGCGGGTTCACGACCATCTCGGAGAGCCTCTCGCCCGAGGACCTGTCCAGTTACATCAACGAGTACCTCACCACGATGAGCCTGGTGATCCGCGAGCGGCACCGCGGTACGCTCGACAAGTACATCGGCGACGCGGTGATGGCGTTCTGGGGCGCCCCCGTGGCCGATCGCCAGCACGCGAGGAACGCCGTGCTGGCGGCCCTAGACATGCAGAAGGAAGCGGTGGATCTCAACGAGAAATTCAAGGCAAAAGGCTGGCCGACGTTCGCGATCGGCATCGGCGTGAATTCCGGCGTGGTGCGCGTCGGCGACATGGGCTCGCAGATCCGCAAGGCCTACACGGTCATGGGCGATGCAGTGAACACCGCATCGCGGCTCGAAGGCATCACAAAACAGTATGGGGCTGATATTATTATCGGAGAAGGCACCCAGAAGCTGCTTTCGGGCTTCGTCTGCCGCGAGGTCGACCAGGTGCGGGTGAAGGGCAAGAAAGAGCCGGTTGCGATCTACGAGCCGTTCGGACTGGAGGGCCAGGTTGACCAGGCCAAGCTTGACGAGATTAAGTTATGGAATCAGGCGCTTAAGTACTATCGCTCGCAACAATGGGATCAGGCTGAGTTACAGTTGCTCAACCTCAAGAAGATGGAACCCGAGATCGAGTTATATGACATCTACCTCGAGCGGATCGCCATCTTCCGCAAGGAGCCTCCGGGGGACGGATGGCATGGCGTGTGGAAATTTGAGACCAAGTGATGAAGCTGAGGGTACTCGGTTGCAGCGGCGGCATCGGCGGCGAGTTGCGCACCACGTCGTTCCTGCTCGATCACGATACGCTGATCGATGCCGGCACCGGGGTGGGCGATCTCTCGATCAACGAGCTCGCGCAGATCGACCACGTCTTCGTCACGCACTCGCACATGGATCACGTGACCTCGATCCCGTTCATCGTGGACACCGTGGGCTGGATACGCGAGAAGCCGCTCACGGTGCACGCGACCCGGGATACGCTCGCCATCCTGAAGGAGCATCTGTTCAACTGGAAGCTGTGGCCGGATTTCTCCCAGATTCCGGACGCGAAGAACCCGGTGATGCGTTTCGAGACGGTCGCAATGGGAAGTCCGGTGACATTGAACGGGCGCACCATCACGCCGCTTCCCGCCAATCACGTGGTGCCGGCGGTGGGCTACCGGCTCGATTCGGACAAGGCGAGCCTGGTGTTCACGGGGGATACCACCAGCAACGATGCGCTGTGGCCGATCGTGAACGAGATTGCCAACCTGAAGTACCTGATCATCGAGACCGCGCTGTCGGATCGCGAACGGGATCTCGCTCGCAGGTCGAAGCATCTTTGCCCCAGCATGCTGGCGGAGGAGCTCGCGAAGCTGAAGCTCGCGCCGGAGATCTACATCACGCACCTAAAGCCGCGCGAATCCGAGCTCATCATGCAGCAGATCGCGGTCAGGGTGCAGGGGCGCAGGCCGCGAATGCTGCAGAACAACCATGTATTCGAATTTTGATCGGGACGCATGGCTTGAGAGATACTGGAAATCAAGGTCGCAGTACGCTGTTATCCGCAGGATAGAAACCGACAGGGCGAGGTCACTATGAGCACGGTATTCCAAAGCAAGCCGGTTGCGCAGGATAATCTGGCCGAAAAACTGCAGTTTCAGACGAAACTGCAGGCGGTCACCAACAAGATCCATGCGACCAAGAACATCGACGAGATCATTCTCGAGCTGTCGCAGGAATTGTGCAATTTGTTCAACGCGGACCGGCTGACGATTTACCTCACGAGCGAGGACAAGGGCTCGATCATCTCCAAGGTGAAAACCGGGCTCAACTCGTTCAAGGACATCAAGCTGCCGATCAACGAGCAGTCAGTCGCCGGTTTCGTCGCCTCCAGCAAGCGCACTATCAACATCCGGGATGTCTACGACGACGCGGAGCTGAAGTCCTACAGCCCGCACCTGAACTTCCTCAAGGCGGTGGACGCCAAGACCGGATACCGCACCAAGCAGATGCTGGTCTCGTCGGTGCTGGAGGCCAAGACCAAGGAGCTGATCGGGGTGGTGCAGATCATCAACTCCAAGACCGGCCAGCCGTTTCCGCCCATGATGGAGGAGGGCGTGGTGCAGTTGTGCGAGACGCTCGCGATCGCTTTCCGCCAGCGCCAGGGCCCGATGATGCAGGTGCGCACCAAGTACGACGGGCTGGTGACCAACGCCGTGATCTCCGCGGAAGAACTGGAGTTGGCGCAGCGCTCGGCGCGGCGCAAGAACCTCGATCTCGAGACCGTGCTGATCGATGAGTTCAAAGTCACCACGCAGGCACTGGGGGACGCCCTGTCGGCGTACTTCGGCATGCCGTACGAGCCGCACAAGACCGACCGCATCAAACCGCCGGATATCCTGAAGAACATGAGCCGGGAATTCTGCCAGACCAACCACTGGATCCCGCTCGAGGACAGCAAGGAAGGCATCATCGTGATCGCCATCGACCCGGAGAAGACCAAGGCGTCGAAGATGGTCAACAACGTCTATCCGAAGAGCAAGGTCGTCTACCGGGTCACGACCAATCGCGAGTTCGCTTCCACGCTCGATCAGATGTTCGGCGGCGGTGGGATGGGGGCGATGGCAGACTCTGGCGATATCGGCGATATTTTGGGGACGCTGGATGACGACAGCGATGCTCACATCGAGGGCATGTCGGAGGACGTCGCATCCGCTGCCAACGACAACGAGCTGGTGAAGCTCGTCAACAAGGTCATCATCGACGCCTACCAGCAGGGCGCATCGGACATCCACATCGAGCCCTATCCGGGCAAGGGCAAGACCGAGATCCGCTTCCGCAAGGATGGCGACCTGGTGCCGTACATCCAGGTGCCGGCAAGCTACCGCAATTCGCTTGCGGCACGGCTCAAGATCATGTGCGATCTTGATATCTCCGAGCGCCGCAAGCCGCAGGACGGCAAGATCAAGTTCAAGAAATTCGGGCCGCTGGACATCGAGCTGCGGGTGGCGACCATCCCCACGCAAGGCGGGGTGGAGGACATCGTGATGCGGATACTCTCCGCCGGCGAGCCGCTGCCGCTCGACAAGATGGGGTTTTCCAAGCGCAATCTGACACTGTGCAAGCAGGAGGCCGACAAGCCGTATGGCCTGTTCTTCGTGTGCGGCCCCACCGGCTCGGGCAAGACCACCACGCTGCATTCGGTGCTCGGCTACCTCAACACGCCGGACATGAAGATCTGGACCGCGGAGGACCCGGTCGAAATCACGCAGAAAGGCTTGCGCCAGGTGCAGATGAATCCCAAGGCGGGACTCACCTTTGCGATCGCCATGAGAGCCTTCCTGCGAGCCGATCCGGACGTGATTATGGTCGGGGAAATGCGCGACAAGGAGACGGTCTCGACCGGCATCGAGGCCTCGCTCACCGGCCACCTGGTGTTCGCCACGCTGCACACCAACAGCGCGCCGGAATCCATCACCCGCCTGCTCGACATGGGCATGGACCCGTTCAACTTCGCCGACGCCCTGCTCGGCATTCTCGCCCAGCGTCTCGCCCGGCGGCTGTGCAAGTGCAAGCAAGCGCATGTCGCGACCACCGAGGAAATCCAAGCGCTGATGGAGGAGTACTCTCTCGAGTTGACACACACGGAAACCTGGAAAAAGGATCCCGAGGCCGCGCGCGAGAAGCTGTACGAGGACTGGGCGAAGGAGTTTGGCAACGACAAGGGCGAAATTGTGCTCCACACCGCCAAGGGGTGCGAAGTATGCGGCAATACCGGCTACAAGGGCCGCTTGGGGCTGCACGAACTCTTGGTCGGCACCGACCGCATCAAGAAGCACATCCAGGAGCATGCGCGCGTGGCGGAGATATTCGCGACCGCCCTCGAGGACGGCATGAGGACGCTCAAGCAGGACGGCATCGAGAAGGTATTGCTGGGGATCACCGACATCCAGCAAGTGCGCGCGGTGTGCATCAAGTAGCGCATGGCATGAACGATCCCGGCCGTTCCCGCGGTGGGGACGACTTGCTCAAGCGTCTCGAGCAGCTCAACCATATTGGCATTGCCCTCTCGCAGGAGAGGGACATCACCAAGCTGCTCGAGGCGATCCTCGTCGCCGCCAAGGACGTCACCCACGCCGACGGCGGCACGCTCTACCGCATGACCGAGGAGAAGACGCTCAAGTTCGAGATCATCCGCAACGACACGCTCGGCATCGCGATGGGCGGCACCACCGGCGTCGAGATCCCGTTCTACCCGATCTACCTGTTCGACAAGGAAGGCACGCCGGTCAAGACCATGGTGGCCGCCTACGCGGTGCACAACGACCAGTCGGTCAATATCGCCGACGCGTATACCGCGGAAGGCTTCGATTTCACCGGCACAAAGAATTTCGACAAGAAAACCGGCTATCGGTCGACGTCTTTCCTCACCGTGCCGATGAAGAACCACGAGGGCGAGATCATCGGCGTGCTGCAGCTGATCAATTCCAAGGACCCGGCGACTGGCGAGGTAGTCGCATTTTCCGACGCCGACCAGCACCTGTCCGAATCGCTCGCCTCGCAGGCAGCTATCGCGCTCACCAACCGGCTGCTGATCAACCACCTGGAGAACCTGTTCGAGTCGTTCATCGGGCTGATCAACGCCGCGATCGACGACAAGTCGCCCTACACCGGCGGGCACTGCCAGCGCGTGCCGATGCTCACCATGATGCTGGCGGAGGCAGTCAACGACTGCAAGGTCGGCCCGCTCCGGAATTTCGCCATGACTGACCGCGATCGCTACGAGTTGAAGATCGCGGGGCTGCTGCACGATTGCGGCAAGGTCACCACCCCGGTGCACGTGGTGGACAAGGCGACCAAGCTGCAGACCATCTTCGACCGGATCGCGCTCGTCGACACGCGCTTCGAGGTGGTGAAGCGCGACACCGAGATCGCGGCCCTGCGAGGGCGGCTAAAGGCGCTGGAGAAGGGGGCCGCCGACGACGGCGCTCTCGGAAGGGAGGTCGAATCGAGGTTTAAGACGATCGAAGACGACCGGGAATTCCTGCGGCGCGCCAATGTCGGCGGGGAAGCGATGAATGAGGAGGATGTCGCCAGGGTGCAGGAGATCACCAAGCGCTATCGCTGGCGCAACACGGACGGAGACAGTGCAGACTTCCTGAGCGACGAGGAGCTGAAGAATCTTACCATCCGCTACGGCACGCTGACCCCGGATGAACGCAGTATCATCAACCACCACATCGAAGTCACGATCCAGATGCTAGAAGCCCTGCCGTGGCCCAAGCACCTGAAGAACGTGCCCGAGTACGCCGGGGGGCACCACGAGCGCATGGACGGCAAGGGCTATCCGCGCGGGCTCACGCGTGAGCAGATGTCGGTCCAGGCGCGCTGCATGGGCATAGCCGACATCTTCGAGGCGCTGACCGCCAAGGACCGCCCGTACAAGAAAGGCAAGACGCTCACCGAGTCGCTTACCATACTCGGAAAGTTCAAGCTGAACGGGCACATCGACCCGGACCTCTTCGATGTCTTCATGTGGGAAAAAATCTACGAGAAGTACGCCAAGCAATTCCTCGATCCCGACCAGATCGACGAAGTCGACGTCACGAAAATCCCGGGCTACGTTGCCCGGCCCGCGCGCTAGAGCCCGGCGCGCCCCTGGTTCATTTGACCGACATCCGGATGACCAGGTCCTTGACCAGGGCCTCGACAAATTGCTCGCCGTATCCCAGCTCTTTCAGTTCCCAACGGAATGTATTGCCCAGCCGCGCCGTCTTGTAGATGCCGAGCTTATGCTGTTTCTTGAAATCGACGGCTTTCTTCAGCGATTCTTCCAGGACCGACGCCACTTTCTTCTGCGAGACTTTTCGCGCGCCGTCGGCGCCAGGTACCGGGGGGTAGTATCTTGCTATTTCCGCAACCAGCGACCTGGCGAATTCGTCGACCTGTTTTCCAGAAACCGAACCGAAGAAATTCATTGAGGCTGCTCGCGAGAAAGGGCCGTTGCATTATGGTGCGTCCTGCCTGGACGGTCAATACAACGGGCGCCGTCCGCGGCCGGAACCGGTAATACGGCAATGTTGGGCAATCTTCTCAAGTCGCTGCTGCAACATCCCCTGCGCGGCCGGCGCGCAAGGCGCGCGAAGTCGCTGTTCGAAACGGGGATGGCGCAGCAGCAGTCGCAGGATTACGAAAACGCGCGCCGCAGCTTTGAGCAGTCGGTCGATCTCGATCCCGATAACGCGGATGCCCATCTCTGGCTCGGAATAATGCTTGCCAGGGACAGCCAGTCCTATGCCGCATCGGTACGGCATCTCGAGCGCGCGCTTACCCTGAATCCCGCCATCGAAAACGGCTGGATCGATCTTGGAACCGTCTATTATTTCCAGCGCGACCTCGTCAAGGCAGGCGCAGGTTTTCGCGCGGCGCTTGCCGCGGATCCCGACTCGGTAATGGCCCGGCTCAATCTTGGGGTTGTCCTCAAGGAAAGCGGCCGCCTCGAGGAAGCGCTCGGTCACCTGCGGCGCGTCTATGATCTGGCGCCGGAGGCGGAAGGAACCTTGCGAAATCTGGTGGCGACGCTGATCGAGGCTGACCTGTGCGATGAGGCACAGTCCGTCGCCGCCGGAGCCGTCCAGCGCAATCCGTCCAGTTATGAAACGCACAAGTATCATGGATTGGCGCATCAGAAGCTGCACGACCCGGTGCGGGCGCTTGCCTGTTACGACACGGCGCTAAAGATGCGCGCGGATGATGCCGAGCTTCATGACCATCGCGGCGTCGCGTTCCTCGAGCTCGGGAAGCTGCCGGAAGCGATCGAATGCTATGAGCGCGCGCTGGCGCTGCGACCGGATTTCTCGCTATCGGCTTTTCATCGGGCCCTGACGCGGCTCCTGCTCGCGGACTACCGGAATGGGTGGGACGACTACGAATTGCGCCAGCTCAACCAGGACTACCTGCAGCGTCAGGGCGCGTACCCGGGCTGGGATGGATCGTCTCTTGCCGGCCGCACCATCCTGATTTATCGCGAACAGGGGCTGGGTGATGAAATCATGTTTGCCTCTTGCCTGCCGCAGCTAATAGGGGCGGCTGGGCATTGCATCATCGAATGCGAGCCCCGGTTACTCGATCTCTTCCGCCGCTCGTTCCCGGCCGCGACAGTATATGCATCGACCCCGGACGGCAGCTTGCCTCAGGAGATAGCGGGGCGCGATATCGACCTCTCGATTCCCGCGGGCAGCATACCGCGCTTTCTCCGGAGGGACCTTGGCGATTTTCCCCGCCACAATGGTTATCTCAAGGCCGATCCGGCGCGTGTCGCCCACTGGCGCGAGCGGCTGTCGCAACTGGGGCCCGGCCTCAAGGTGGGCGTCTCCTGGGCGGGCGGTGTGCGCAAGACGCGACGGGCGTTACGCTCCCTCCCGCTCGATCGATGGCTGCCGATACTCCAGACGCCCGGTGCGCGATTCATCAGCCTTCAGTACACCGCCGATGCCGGTGAAGCGATCGCCGCATTGCAGAACCGGCACGGCGTGCGGATCGAACATTGGACCGAAGCCGTCGATGATTACGGAGAAACCGCGGCGCTGGTAACCTCTCTTGATCTCGTGATCAGCGTGTGCACGGCCGTTATCCATCTGGGCGGGGCGCTCGGCCGGCCGGTGTGGGTGATGGCGCCCTATAGCCCCGAATGGCGCTACGGGTTCTCGGGCGATACTATGCCGTGGTATCCCTCGGTGCGAGTCTTCAGACAGCCCGCGTTCGGCGAGTGGGAGCCGGTGACGGCGTCGGTCGCCGCCGAATTGGGGCACCTGGCCGGCGCGTCCGCCGGCTGAGGGATTCTTGATTGCGCAATCCCCGTTGGCGGGTGAGAGCCGGTGTGGAATGCCACAGCCGGATAATCTGACGCGTCATCCAATGGCCGCTTGAAATCCAGAACCATCATGACCCAATCCATTCCCCGCAGCTGGTTCTTCGCGCTGTTCACGTTCTCGGGGTTCGCCGGCCTGATCTACGAGTCGATCTGGAGCCATTACATCAAGCTTTTCCTCGGCCACGCTGCCTATGCGCAGACGCTGGTGCTCGCGATTTTCATGGGCGGCATGGCGCTCGGCTCCTGGTTGTGCAGCCGCTATTCGGCGCGCTGGCGCAACCTGTTGATAGGCTATGCGGCCGCCGAGGCAGCGATCGGGCTCTGCGCGCTCGTGTTCCACCGGGTATTCGTGGCGGCCACCGATGCCGCCTACGACAGCATCATGCCGGGGCTCGGCAATCCGCACGCGGTAAACGCATTCAAATGGGCGCTGTCCGCGCTGTTCGTGCTGCCGCAATCGGTGCTGCTCGGGATGACATTCCCGCTGATGAGCGCCGGATTGATCCGCGGCTATCCCGACAGCACCGGCGGCACCATCGCGATGCTCTACTTCACCAACAGCCTGGGGGCGGCGGCGGGGGTGCTCGCGAGCGGCTTCGTGCTGATTGCCTGGGTCGGCCTGCCGGGCACGATCCTTACGGCGGGCATACTCAACATCCTGCTCGCGCTGCTCGTATGGGCGCTGGCAAAGAACATGGAATTTGCTCCCCCGATCCCGGCACGGATCGAGTCCGGCGAGCGCAATTCCCAAGGCTACGCGCTGATGCTGGGGGTGGCCCTGCTGACGGGCGCGGCTTCCTTTATTTACGAGATCGGCTGGATCCGGATGCTCAGCATGGTGCTCGGGAGCTCTACCCATGCCTTCGAGCTCATGCTGTCCGCCTTCATCCTCGGGCTCGCGTTTGGCGGCCTCTGGATCAAGCGACGCATCGATGGCATTGCCGTTCCCGAGCGCTACCTCGGCGTAGTTCAGGTCGCAATGGGGTTGTTCGCGCTCCTGACCCTGGTGGTCTATGGCTACACGTTCGAGATCATGCAATGGCTGCTCGGGTCGCTGGCACGGACCGATTCCGGCTACGTGGCGTTCAATATCGGCAGTCACCTGATTGCGCTGCTGGTGATGTTCCCGGCCGCGTTCTGCGCCGGCATGACGCTGCCGCTGATCACTCATGTCCTGCTGCGGCGGGGGACAGGGGAGCGCGCGATCGGAGCGGTTTACGCCGCGAATACCATCGGCGCGATAATCGGCGTGTTCGCCGCAGTGCATGTCGGCCTGCCGGTGCTGGGGCTCAAGGGCCTGATATCGGCCGGGGCGGCCGTGGACATCGGGCTCGGGTTGTTGCTGCTGTGGTGGACCGCAAAAGGCAGCCGCCTGCCGGCCTATGCGACTGCCGTTGGCGTGGCCGGCGTCGTGGCGACCCTCGTCTTCGTGCAACTCGACCCGTACAAGATGGCCTCCGGCGTCTACCGCCATGGCGCGTTGCTGACCCATGACAAGGCCGAGATCCTGTTTCACCACGACGGCAAGACCGCGACCGTCAACCTGGTCAGAACAGCGGAGCGCATATCCATTCACACCAACGGCAAATCCGATGCCGCGCTCCATCCCGGCGGCGGGGTTGCGCCGGACGAAGCGACGATGGTCCTGACCGCGGCGCTGCCTCTCGCGTACCAGCCCGGCGCCGGGACGGCGGCCAATATCGGCTTCGGGTCCGGGCTTTCCAGCCACGTGCTGCTCGCGTCGGGCACGATACGCGAGGTCGACACCATCGAGATCGAATCGGCGATGGTGGAGGCCGCCCGCGGCTTCAGCCCGCGCAACGACAACGTCTACCGGGACCCGCGCAGCCACATCCACATCGAGGACGCGAAGACCTTCTTTTCAATGCACAACAAGCGCTATGACATCATCGCCTCGGAGCCGTCAAACCCCTGGGTGAGCGGGGTAGCGAGCCTGTTCACCGACGAGTTCTACCGGCGCGTCAAGCGGCACCTCAATGACGATGGCGTATTCGTGCAGTGGATGCAGCTCTACGAGATCAGCCCGGCCCTGGTCGCGTCGGTCTTCAAGGCGCTCTCGCGGGAGTTTTCCGACTATGCGGCCTATACCGCCAACAATGTCGATCTCATCATCATCGCTAAAAACGGAGGTACGCTGCCACCCCTGTCCGCCGCGGTGTTTCAGCATCCGCGCCTCGCGGCCGAACTCGCCCGCATACAGATCAAGAGCATCGCGGACCTGGAGTTACATCGGGTCGGCGGCAAGAGGGCGTTGCAACCGTACTTCGACAGTTTTCCGATTGCGGCCAACTCGGATTTTTTCCCGGTGCTCGATCTCAACGCCGCCAAGGCCCGTTTCATGGGCGCGAGCGTGACCGAAGCCATCAATAATCTCGCGATGACCCCGGTTCCGGCGCTCGAGATGCTCGGCGGGGAGACAGCCCGTGGCAGCGTTACCGGCGCGGCTCGGCCGTGGCTCAGGAAAGCCGGGCTCACGCAGCAGGCCCTGGCGATTCGCGCTTATTTGCTTGAAGGCCGCCACGAGCAGCTTGATCGCGTTCCGCTGATATCCAGGAGCGACGTGCAACTGGTGCGGATGCTTGCGATCGAGTGCGCGAATTCGCGGAGCGCCGTCTCGGCGGATCAACTGTACGAAATCGCCATTGCCCTGGTGCCGTTCCTCACGCGAGATGAGTTGCGCGGGGTGTGGGATAAATTGAAGACCTCGCCCTGCGCCGCGCGGTTGGGGGAGCCGCAGCGGACCTGGCTTGCGCTGTTCGCGGCCGTGAGCGAGCGCGACGCGGGCAATATGGTCCAGTTGGCGGAAAAACTGCTGAGGCAGGATGCCGCGCGCAAGGACTATCTGCTGGGGGCCGCTATCACCGGGCACCTCGCCCTTAACGAGCACGACAAGGCCGTCAAGTTGTGGAAAGAATTCGCCGGCAGAATCACGAGTTCCCCGAATAACATGCTGCTCGATCTCCTGCGTGGACACCTTTTTTCGCGCCCGCCGGCAAGCGCGATGGGGCAGGCCGGGAATACCCCCAAGTGACGTTTTTCGTCACTTATTGACCGAGGCCGAACACGTAATCAAGCCTCGGAGACCTGAAACAGCCGGAAAAGGTGGAAAGGGTTCGAGAGGGCGGCAATTTGCCACGTTTTTTGCCGCTGGGGATAGATGGCATGAAGTTTGCGTTCGCAGAGGGAGCGAGCAATGAAAATTGCTTGATTTTTAGATGGTTAACCACAAAAGGAGTGTCTCAATGAGTTACGTTCAAAAAGGCTTTACGCTGATCGAACTGATGATCGTGGTCGCGATCATCGGCATTCTGGCGGCGGTGGCGATCCCGGCGTACCAGGACTACATCGCGCGCGCGCAAGTGTCGGAAGCGGTGAGTCTGACGGCGGGCGGCAAGACCCCGTTGGCGGAGTTCTTCGCCGACAAGGGTGTCTGGCCGTCGACCGCGAGCGATGTCATGGGCAATATCGCTGGCAAGTACGTGAGCACGATCACGATTATTGCCGGTGCTAGCACCAACACCGCGATCAGCCTGGAAGCGCGGATCATGAACGTCGGCGTCAACTCCGCCATCACCGGGGCGACGCTGATCTTGACCAGTTTAGACGGCAAGGTATGGGATTGCACGTTGGGTACCGTTGGCGTCAAGTACCGTCCTGCGGCGTGCCGTACGTAACAGCATGACCGGCGTTTGAATACGAAGCCCGCCGCGAGGCGGGCTTCTTTTCGAGCAAGCCTGATTCGAAATCAGGATCGAGAATTGAAGGGGACGATCAGGATGCTACAAAGAGGCTTTACATTGGTCGAACTGATGATCGTGGTCGCGATCATCGGCATTCTGGCGGCGGTGGCGATCCCGGCGTACCAGGACTACATCGCGCGCGCGCAAGTGTCGGAAGCGGTGAGCCTGACTACCAGCAGCAAGACGCCATTGTCCGAGTTCTTCGGCGACAAGGGTATCTGGCCGTCGACCGCGAGCGATGTCATGGGCAATATCTCCGGCAAGTACGTGAGCGCGGTCACGATCACGGCCGGCAACGGCACCACCGGCCAGGTCAGCCTGGAAGCGCGGATCAAGAACGTCGGCGTCAACACCGCCATCGCGGGCGGGACGCTGATATTGACCAGCTCCGACGGCAAGGTGTGGGATTGCACGACAGGGACTATTAGCGCCAAATACCGTCCCGCGGCGTGCCGGCTGTAATTAATCGCTTGACTGGCATGTGAACAAGAAGCCCGCCGCGAGGCGGGCTTCTTTTTTTGAGCGGGGCTCGAAGAGAATCAGCCGGAATGCAATTACTCGACGCTGCCGGCTTCAGGTTGCCGCTGAGCCACCCGACATCCACCGACGGCAACTTCGTCCTGGGATACTTCATCCCACAGGCAACGTGCTCGATGGGATGCGCCCTTTCCTGCAGAACATCGAACGGATTCGCAGCCATGCTTTGCCGCAGGCGCCGGTAAAGGGGGAATAAACGATGAGACCGGGAGCGGAGTGCCGCTGCCCTGCGCCGCCATGTCCGGCACGGCGGCGCGGGTTTGCGGGGCATGGCGTGCCTTGCTATCCTTCGGGACAGTCGCTGCCCCGCCTGGAAGCCCGAGACAGCCGGATAACCTCCTGAAGCCACATGAGTTACAGCCGCGCCCATCCCAGCTCGCGTTATCTCGAGCTGCAAAATCTTTACCGCACCATGCACGAGCGGGGAGAAAGCTTTCTCGGTATGCCGCCCGAGCAGACTTTTCCGGGCTCAAGCTTGCGCCCGCAGGCCGAGCGCATCAAGCGGCTCATAGTCCAGACCGGGGCGCTCGCCGTGCTCGATTACGGCAGCGGCAAGGGCAGGCAGTACGAATCGAATGCCATCCGCGAGGACGCGGGCAAAGCGTGGCCGAGCGTGATTGATTTCTGGGGCGTGGATGAAGTGGTGTGCTACGACCCGTGCTACGCGCCGTACTGCAAGCTGCCCAGCGGCACGTTCGACGGTGTGATCTGCACCGACGTGCTCGAGCATTGTCCGGAAGAGGACATCCCCTGGATCATCGAGGAGATCTTTTCCTACGCAACCCGGTTCGTGTTCGCCAACGTCGCTTGTTACCCGGCGCGCAAGCGGCTGCCCACCGGTGAGAACGCGCATTGCACCATCAGGCCGGTGGAGTGGTGGAGAACGCTGATCGAGGGCATCGCGGAGCGGCGCCCTGGTGTCGTCTGGGAGGTGTGGATCCAGTCGCGCGTGGACGGGCCGCAGGGTGCGCAGTACGTCGAAGAAAAGTTGGGTAACGCAACGTGATCAAGGTTTTCATTGGATACGATCCGCGCGAGGCGGTTGCCTTCAGCGTCCTTTCCTACAGCATCCAGGCGCGCGCCTCCGCCCCGGTCTCGGTCTCCCCGCTCATGCTCTCGCAGCTGAAAGGCATCCTGACGCGCGAGCGGCACCCCCTGCAGAGCACGGACTTCTCGTTCTCGCGATTTCTCACGCCGCACCTGTCCGGCTATGACGGATGGTCGGTGTTCATGGACTGCGACATGCTGATGCTGGACGACATCGCCCGTCTCTACGCGTTATGCGACGACCGCTGCGCGGTCATGGCGGTCAAGCACGACCACGTGCCGAAGGAAACGACGAAGTTTTTTGGGGAGCCGCAAAGCAAGTACGAGAAGAAGAACTGGTCGAGCGTCATGCTGTTCAACAACGCAAAATGCCGCGCCCTGACGCCCGATTATGTGAATACGGCATCGGGGCTCGAACTGCACCAGTTCAAATGGCTCGCCAATGACGACCTCATCGGCGCGCTGCCGGACCGCTGGAACCACCTCGTGGGCTACAGCCCGCCGCGCAAGGACGCCGCGCTCGTGCATTACACGCTGGGCGGCCCGTACTTCGACGGCTACCGGGATTGCGAGTACTCGAAAGAATGGTTCGCTGAGCGCGACTCGATGCTGCGCGTGGCTGCGCCCGTCAGATCTTAGAGGCTGCTTCAGAAAGAACGAAGCAACCCCTGGTGTGGGGGGCATGAGGGGAGTATCCCCTCATATCATATAGATGCTTAGGACAGGCCCGGGTTGCCCTGCACCCCGGATAGCGCCGGCCGGCCGGGCTTTAGCGGGCGCACCACCTTGCGTGCGCGCAGGTAGCCGGAGACGACCTCCCAGACGGGCTCGCCGCTTGCCCCTTCCGCGACGGGCGCCCAGCTCGCTACCTTGTAGCGCCTGCCGGCCTCGACCGGCTTGCCGTTCAATGTCATGCCGTCGATGCGCGCGCCGATTTTTTGTGTCGGATTGCAGCGGTAGCGCATGCCGCCCACGCGCACCATGTCGCCGCCCTGCTGGTAGTAGGGATCCGGGTTGAACAAATTGTCGCAGACGTCCTCGAGGATGTTCTTGATGGCCTCTCCGGTCAGCTCGCTCGTCGTGACATGGGGATAGGTGATCGCGGTCTGATCCATCACGTGCTCCAGGGTGATGGTCTGCCCGGGCAACAGGGTTGTCCCCCAGCGAAAGCCCGGCGAGAACGCGATTTCGGCGCCTTTCACTTCCATCAGCGCGTCGAGGATCAACTGGTCGAAAGTGCCGGTGAAGTTGCCGCGGCGGTAGAGCAGGCCTTCCGTCACGGCGAGCTTCTCGGAGAGCTTCTGCCCGTACGGGGCCCGCACGCGCTGGATCAGTTCCGCCATTTCCGCATCGGGTTTGAGGAGGTCGGCGAACACCGGCAGCAGCCGGTAGCGGCAGTCCCGCATTTTTCCGCCGCTGACTTCGATGTCGGCCAAGGCGAGGAACTTGCCGTTGGACCCGGCGTTGGTGACGAGTGTCCGCCCGCCGCGGTTCGCGACCGGCACCGGCTCCGGCACCGCGTCATGCGTGTGGCCGCCCAGAATGAGATCGATCCCCGTGACGCGAGAGGCCAGCTTGAGGTCCACGTCCATGCCGTTGTGCGAGAGCAGCACCACGACCCGCGCGCCTTTCCGGAGCGCCTCGTCCACCACCTGTTGCAGGCTTTCCTCCTGTATGCCGAAGGTCCATTCCGCGACGAAATGGCGTGGGTTGGCGATAGGGGTGTAGGGGAATGCCTGGCCGATGATCGCGACCGGGGTGCCGTTCACTTCGCGCATTACGTAGGGCTTGAACACCGGGTCGCCGAAATCAGCGGTCCTGACGTTCTGGGCAATGAACTCGGTGCGGCCCTTGAGATCTTTCTCGATCACCTCCTTCACGCGCGCGGCGCCGTAAGTGAATTCCCAGTGGCCCGTCATCACGTCGATATTCAGCAGCCTGGAGGCGTCTATCATGTCCTGGCCGCGGGTCCAGAGGGAGGTCGCCGAGCCCTGCCAGTTGTCCCCGCCATCGAGCAGCAGCGCCCCAGGGCGCTGGGCGCGGACCTGTTTCACCAGCGTTGCCAGATGGGCGAATCCACCGGCCCGCCCGAAGCGCCGCGCGGCGTGCTCGAAATCGAGATGAGTGTAGGCGTGGGCATACCGCGTTTTCGGGCTGATCCGGAAATGCCTGAGCAAGGCCTCACCCACGAGATGCGGCGGCCTGCCCCTGGCCTCGAAGAGCCCGATGTTGACGTCGGGCTCGCGGAAGTAGGCGGGCAGCAGTTGCGCGTGGCAGTCGGTGAAGTGGAGGAGGCTGACGCTGCCGGCGCCCGGCGGCGGCAGATCATAGAACGCGTCGGCGCGTGCGGCAGCCCCGGCCTGCTCGCTCAACGGCAGACCGTAGGCCGACGCGACCGCCAGCATCTGCAGGAATTCACGCCGCGGGATAGCCATGAAGCATCCGGTCTCGGGGGGCGTGCGTTGAACGGCGATCCGGCCGTCCACTCGAGCGCGCGCAGATAATAAAACGACGCTCGTGCGCCCGTTTTATCGCTTGTTGACGGGGGATTGCGGGTCTATCAGGTACGCCACGACGTGGGTGATCTGCTCCGGCGTGAGGTGGCCGCTCACGCCCAGGCGCGGCATGTTCGAGCACGGTGAGTAGGCCCACGCGTTGTAAATCCTCTCGTAAGTGAGCCTGGCAACCGCCTCCGAGTTGCCGCGTTGCGCGCCGTAGCCGGACAGGCTCGGCCCGATGTTGCCCACGTTGAACTCCTTGGGGTCGAGCACGTGGCAGTTGGAGCAGAGCGCGCCGTTTTCCTTGGCTTTTTCCACCTGGCCCCCGACGATGCGTCCGCCCTGTCCGGCGAAGGCGAGCCGCGCGCCCGTTTTCCAGTCGCCGGCGAGCCCGCCGGAGACGGGGTACTGGATCGATTCGCGGGAAAGGCGCACGACTTCCGCCGCTTCTTCCTGGGTGAGCTTGGCCCCGCCGATCTTGGTGCAGATCTGCTGCGCCCGGTCCTGTACCGCCCGTCGCGTGAGTGACTCCGGCATCCCCGGATAGCTCCCGGACACCATCTTCTCGCCGATCTGGCGAGTGGTTTTCTCATCCGGGAATGATGCGCAGCTGACCGCCATCACCAGCGGCACGCCGAGCGCGGCCCACGTCGCCATCCTGATTCCCATGTCGGCCTCCTAGCGGCGGACGCCCGGCACCTGGATCACGGCGCCGTTGCCCTGGTAGTTGAGATAGCTGGTCAGCGCGATTGACACGTCGGACGCGAATCCCAGGTCGGGCAGCCTCATCTGCCAGTTGCAGTCGTAAAGGCGGTGCTGCATCGTGCGCACCGTGCTGTGCGTCCCGCGGTAGGCGGGCCAGCCCGCGACCACCGCCTGCATCTGCTTGCGGTCCGTCATGTTGGGCAGGTCCTGCAGGCGGATGCGTTTTCCTTCGTCGCCGTGGCAGCTCACGCACGAGAAATCGGTGGGGCCGGTGCGCCGATAGAAGAGGTACTCACCGGCCTTGTACACCTCGCGCTCCTTCGGATGGTCGAGGCGGACGTTCATCCTCATGCCGTTCGAGCGGGAAGCAACGTAGGTCGCGAGCGCCTCCATGTCGGACGCCCGGTCGAGGTTGCTGAAGCGGGTCTGGATGATGGCGCCGCGGTCCAGGCCCTGCAGCTCGACCATGCACATGAGCAGGCGGGACTCCATGTCCTCCACCTTGCCGGTGTCCGCGAAATAGCGGGGCAGCCGAGCGAACACGCCCTCCAGCTTGCCGGGGCCCATGCCGAAATCGCACTGTTCTAGGGAGGCGCTTTTCGGACCGCGCTTCTCGTGGAACAGCGTCTCGCCGCGCAACACCCAGAGTTCGCCGGGATTGTCCTCGGCCAGCATCTGGCGCCCGACCGCGAGGCCGTCGTCAGTCTTGCCCTGTGCGAGCACCGTGCCCCATGCGGCAAGGCATGCAAGGCAGGCGGCGGCAGCGACACCGCGCGTTAGCAGCATGATTTTCTCCTCCTGCTGTTGTTATCGGGCTAGCAGCCTGTCGGACTTAGGTGTCCGACAGGCTGCTAACAGCAAAACCGCCTGCGTATTTCGAATGAAAACCAGGATCACGACCCCTATCGGCCTCCGATGGGCACGTGAGTTGGCTGGTAATGAGGTATTCACTGCCTTTCGCTTCCATTTTCGTGCAGGCGGTTTTGCATAAGGAGTTTGTCGGCCCTAAGTCCGACAAACTCCTAGCCGGTCAGGATGCCGCGGCCACGGTCGCTTCGTCAGTGCGCCTGTCGCCCTTGTTGTCCACCCAGGTGACGCTGATCTTGTCCCCGGTCTTAGCGCCCTTGATGCGCATGCCGAGGAATGGATTGCGCGAAACCGCCTGGCCCCATTGCGTGTCGAGCACCGTCCTGCCGTTGTGGGTGACCACCACGCTCTGGATGAAGTGCAGCGGCACGATTTCACCCTTGGCGTCCCTGCGCTGGCCCGTCTCCATGGGGTGCAGCATCAGGATGCGCACGTCGGCGACGTCGCCCTGGAGCGTGGCGCGGATTTTCATCGGTTCAGCCATGATGCCGTCCTCTCTTCGTTGCGTCCTCGATCAGCCGCAGCCCCCGACGGTGATCTTGACCTCTTTCTTGGCGGTGAAGTATTTCCCGCCCGCCATCACCACGGCCCAGACATCGGAGGTCTGGCCCATCTTGATGCGCGTCGAGACATAACCTTCGCCGCCGTTCGCGACGTCGAACGTTGCGGCGAGGGGAAACGGGTTCTTCTCGGTGACGATCGAGATCTGCTGGGTGTTGGGTATCCGGCTGGTCACCGCGACCGGCACCACCGCGCCGTTCTCGGCAATGTCCGGGGCGGTGATCACGATGTCCCGGCTTTCCACCGGGTTCACGACACCGAGATTTTTCATTGCCTCGGCGAGCGCCTTCGATTCGAAGCCGGCCTTGTTCCAGTTCGCGGCCCAGGTTTCCGCCGACCGCAGCAAGCCGACGGCCCCGGCCGCCGCGAGCGCGCCCAGGTTCCCGGCGAGCTTTAGAAACGTTCTGCGCATATTGTTCATAACGATTTGCTCCATGGCGTATAGGACCGGCATGCCGCAAGGCCGTTCGCTGGCATATCCATAGTGCGGCCGGCAATAAACGACCGCAGTGCCCGGGTAGCGAATGTAGCCAAGATTGCAGGCGTTGTCCACATCGGGCGGCGAACTCCCGCGGCCGGCATCACCCGCCGCGCCGCTGGCGGAGGAAGGGTCAGTCCCCGGGCGCGCGTTTTGCCAGCCAATGCCCGGATTTTCCGCCCTTCTTCTCCAGTAAACGGATGCGCTCGAAGCGCATGCCTCGGTCGGCGGCCTTGCACATGTCGTAGATCGTGAGCAGCCCCACCGCAACGGCGGTCAGCGCTTCCATCTCGACCCCGGTGCGTCCGACGGTGGATACGGTCGCCACGCACTCCACGGCGCCTGCTTTCCGGTTCACCTTGAAATCGATGCTGACGTGCGTGAGGGCGAGCGGATGACACAACGGTATCAGCTCCGCGGTTCGCTTGGCGGCCTGGATCGCGGCGGTACGCGCGACGCCGAGGACGTCGCCCTTGACGATGCCCCCGGAGGCGACCTGCCTGAGCGTCCCGGGCAGCATGTGGATGCGTCCGCCGGCGCGCGCGGTGCGCCTGGTCTCGCTTTTGTCCGCGACGTCAACCATGCGCGCGCGGCCGCGTGCGTCGATGTGGGTAAGCCTTTTCACGTCGCAAGCCTCGTAGTTTTGGGCGCAGGCGATGCGGTTAGGAACTCCCGCGCATCCGAATTATCATAGCATCATGGCGTTGCGCGCATTCCTGGTCCTGCTATTGCTTGTCATCCCGCGCGTCCTGGCCGAGGGGTTGCCCGACCTCGGCGACGTGGCGCAGGCCGGCTTTTCGCCGCTGCAGGAGAGGCGGCTGGGCGAGAGCATCATGCGCGAGATTCGCGCCGACCGGACTTTCTACGACGACGCGGAAGCGACGGATTACCTCAGTAACCTGGGCAATCGCCTTGCCTCGCGCAGCCCGGATTCGCGCCAGGATTTCGATTTCTTCCTGATGCGCGACAATCAGATCAACGCTTTCGCGCTGCCGGGGGGGTTCATTGGCATCAACACCGGGCTGATCCTCTCGGCGCAGAGCGAATCGGAGCTGGCGAGCGTGATGGCACACGAAATTGCGCACGTTACCCAGCGCCATATCGCGCGCATGATCGCCCAGCAGAAGCAGAGCAGCGTTGCCGCGCTGGCGTCGCTGGCAGCGGCGCTGCTGCTCTCTCGCGTGAGTGGCCCGGCCGCGGAAGCTGCCATCGCCTTCGGGCAGGCCGGCGCGATACAGAGCCAGCTCAACTTCACCCGCGAGAACGAGCGCGATGCCGACCGCGTCGGGCTGCAGATACTCGACCAGGCGGGGTTCGACCCGCATGCAATGTCGATTTTTTTCGAGCGCCTGCAGCGCGCGACCCGCATCTACGAGGGCGGCGCACCGTCGTATCTGCGCACGCACCCGCTCACCTTCGAGCGCATCGCCGATATCCAGAACCGCATGCAGGGAATGAGCTACCGCCAGGTTCCCGACAGCCTCGGTTTCCAGTTGATCCGCGCCAAGTTGAAGGCGCAGTTCGACGCCCCGCGCGACGCGGTCACTTTCTTCGAGCAAAGCCTGGCCGAGCGCAAGTTCTTGAGCGAAGCCGCCAGCCGCTACGGCCTCGTCGCCAGCCTGATGCGCACGAGGGACTACACGCGCGCGCGAACGGAACTGGAGTCCTTGCGCAAGCTGGTGCCGGCAAACCCGGTCGTGGATACGCTGACCTGCGAATTCGGGCAGGAAGCCTATGGGCCGGAAAAGGCGCTTCCCTGTTTCCGCGAGGCGCTGAAGAACTATCCCGCCTACCGTGCGCTGGTCTACGACTACGCCAATGCCCTGCTGCAGGCAAGGCAGCCGGAGGAAGCGTTGCGGTTCGTCAACGGGCGATTGCAGGTGGTCGCGGGCGATCACCGGCTCTATCTGCTGCAGGCGCGCTGCTATGCCGCGCTCAACCGGCGCCTTTCCCAGCACCGCGCCCAGGCGGAGGCCTACCTGCGCCAGGGCAACTTGCCCGCGGCGATCGATCAGTTGCAGATCGGCCTGAAAAGCGGCGATGGCGATTTCTTCCAGCTCTCCAGTGCCGAGGCGCGGCTGCGGGAGTTGCGCAAGCTGGATGACGAAAACCGCAGGGAGGCGGGCAGGCGCTGAGCGGCCGGGGCGGGATAGGCGTATTGCGCAAGTCATCGCCATCCCTGCCGATAGACGCGCGGGCCGGATAGCCAACTCCGTCACGAACGGCTCGCGCGCAAGGCGCGAAACCCGTGAATTGGATGGCGGGCGTGGGGCGGGACACGCCGGTCCGGGCCCGCCCGCCTCGGGTGCGGGGTCGTTATGGTATTGTGTTACATGGATTTTTCGCGCGCAGCCACGGTTCACGGCCTGCCGGCTCACCTGGAGAAGATCGGGAAGTACGAGATCATCAAGGAGCTGGGCAAAGGCGCCACCAGCTCCGTCTACCAGGCGTACGACCCGTTCCAGAACCGCCAGGTCGCCATCAAGGTGGTGTTTCCCGAGGTGCTCGGCGACAAGGAGCACGGCAAACGCTACAAAAAGCTCTTCGTCACCGAGGCATCGCTCGCCGGCAAGCTCTCGCACCCGCACATCGTCGCGATCTTCGACGCGGTCGCGGACGACGAGGCGAGCTACATCGTGATGGAATACGTGGACGGGACCACGCTCGAGCAGTACTCGCGGCACGATGCCCTGCTGCCGGTGCAGCGGATCGTCGAGATCGTCTACAAATGCGCGCGCGCCCTCGAATACGCGTCGAGGCAGGGCGTGATTCACCGCGACATCAAGCCCGCCAACATCCTGCTGGCTGGCGAGTCCGACATCAAGATCTCGGATTTCGGCGCGGCGCTGACGGTGGCGGCGGAGACGACCCAGGTGAGCGGCGTCGGTTCTCCGGCCTACATGTCACCGGAGCAGGTGAAAGAGATGCAGCTCACCTACCAGACCGACATCTTTTCGCTCGGCGTCGTGATGTTCCAGCTGCTCACCGGCCGGTTGCCGTTCCAGGGCAACAACAACTACAGCATGATCTACCAGATCATCAACGTCGAGCCGCCGCGTCCGATCCAGGTCCGCCCCGACATTCCGCCGCGCATAGACGCGATCGTGATGCGGGCGCTGCAGAAGGACACCGCCGCACGCTACCAGACGTGGGAGGAGTTTGCGCACGATCTCGCCACTGCGCTCGGAACCGAAGAGAAGCTGGAGCAGGGCTTCGCGGAGAGCGAGAAGTTCGACACGCTGCGCAAACTCGAATTCTTCCACCAGTTCACCGACGTCGAGCTGTGGGAAGTGCTGCGGCTCGCCACCTGGCACAAGCATCCGCGCGATACGGTGCTGATCCAGGAGAACGACATCGGTTCCTCCTTTTTCATCCTGGTGTCGGGCGAAGTCAAGGTCGTGAAGCAGGAACGCCTGTTGAACGTGCTGAAGGCGGGCGAATGCTTCGGCGAGATGGCCTATCTCGGCAAGCAGAAGTTCCAGCGCTCGGCGAGCATCATGGCGCTGTCCGAAATCGCCGTGATCGAGATCCGCGCCGAAACGCTGTCGAAAGCCTCGGACCTGTGCCGGCACCACTTCCACGGCGCGTTCCTCGAACTGCTGGTGGACCGCCTGACGATGGCCAATCTGAGGTTGTCCCAGCTGCTCGCCGACCGCAACGTCAGCATTTACTGAGCCTCGCACCTCCTGGCGCCGGTTCCCTTGCCGGGTTCCGGGAATGCCCCGTGTGGACCGGCTTGCGGCGGCGGGGTAATGAACCTATATTAGGCGTGACCGCATTCTGAATTCATGCTGATGCAAAGGCGAGGATGGCGATGAATTTTGACAAGGAACTGGATGCGCGCGGGCTGAATTGTCCTCTGCCGATATTGCGCACGAAGAAGGCGCTCACCGACATGGCCTCCGGGCATGTCCTGAAAATCCTGGCGACCGACCCTGGGTCAGTGAAGGATTTTGCCGCGTTCTCCAAGCAGACCGGCAACTCGCTGCTCTCGTCCGAGGCGGCGGACAAGGAATTCGTCTTTTTCATGAGGAAGCGTTGACGCGGACGGCACCCGTGCCCATGCCGTTCAGCAAGCGGGCGATGGGTGACTAGAACCTATCTCAATATCGACATAGGGCCTGCGCCGTGCGCCTTGCATCCATCCCGTTCTGGCCACAACGCATCACGCGCCTATTATTGAGATAGGTTCAAGCATGGCGGAGACGTGGCGTGTTATCGATACGGGCCTGCGGCCGGCTGCGCAGAACCTTGCACTCAACCGCGCCTTGCTGGAAGCCCGGCGCGCCGAGGAAATTCCGAGCACCCTGAGGTTCCTGCGCTTCACCCCCTGCGCGCTTATCGGCTGCAGCCAGAGCGCGGAGCAGGAGCTGAATCTTGATGCCTGCAAGGCCGGCGGTATCGATATCCAGCGCCGCCTCACCGGTGGGGACGTCATGGTCCTGAACGAGGGCCAGCTCGTCTGGGAGCTCTACCTGCACCGGCGCGACGTCGGCACGACGGCCCTGCAGACGATCTCGCGCCGGCTGTGCCACGCCGCGGCCGCCGCAGTAAGCGCGCTGGGCGTGAGTGCGCGCTACCGCCCGCGCAATGACATCGAGGTGGACGGACGCCGGGTCTCGGACAGCGCCGGCGTCTTCGATGGCGACGCGCTCCTGTTTCAGGGTACGCTGCTCGTCGATCTCGATCCCGGAATGCTGCTGCGCGCATCGCGGCTCTCCAGCACGGCGCCCGGGTCCGTGAGTGATCGCGTTGCAAGCCTCAAGGAACTGCTCGGCGCGAAACCGGACATCGCGACGATCAGGCGCTACCTGACGGAAGCGTTCGAGTGCGAGTTCGGAGTCGAGTTTGGCGAAGATGATCTCACGCTCTCCGAGCACGCCCGCTTCAAGGCGGCGCTGCGGGAGATCGACCACCCGGACTGGATTAACCTGGTGTCGCGGCCGGCAACGGAGTTGCCCGTGCTGCAGGGGAAACGGCCGGCCGGCGGCGGCCTGCTGCACGCCGCGATCGCTTACGACCGCCAGACGCGGACCATCAGGCAGGCGTGGTTCGCGAGCGAAGTCCCAGTCATGCCGCGGCGTGTGCTGGCCGATCTAGAGGCCGCGCTTCGCCATCTGCCGGCCGACCAGCTGGCGCAAAGGATCGAGCGGTTTTTCGCAGGCCGCCAGGTGGAAATGCTGCCGCTCAAGCCGGCGGATTTCGTCGAGGTGCTGCAGCTGACTGTCGGTCAGCTGCTGCCCGCGGGGATCAACGAGAAGAATGAGCTATAGGTTGTTGAAAAAGGGGGCACCGACCCCTGTTATCCCCCAAGTCAGCGGCTGAACAGCCTGGTGCGTTGCCCGGCCGGGTTCAAGCGCTGCGGGCGGCTGCGCCCTCGATCGTTACCTTCGCTTCCGATTCGCCTTGCCAGAGCATGTCGTAGCCGAGTTCCTGAGTGTCGGCGCACAGGTCGACCAGGGCGGAGAACTTGGCGTTGAACACCGCGTCCGTGTGCGATTTCTCGTGTTCCTCGAAAGAGCGCCAGTAGGTCACGATCGCAACATGCTCCTGGGCGCGGGTCGCGCTGAGGGAGCCCTCGTCGGACACGAAGCCCGAGAACTTGAAGACCTGCCCGGCGATGAAGCCCCCCTTGTCGCCGCCGTAGGCGCTCTTCACGACGTTGCACATCTCGCCGATCGCGATCTCGACGTCGTCCATGCTGACGCCCGGCTTCAACCTGACGGTATTGAGCAGCATTTTGGCGCCGAAGGGGATGGAGATGGCATCGAACATGGGGGCCTCCCTAGAGCCTGTAACATGACGAAACGCACGTGCGTTGCTGCCCTCATTGCTGCCCTCATTGCTGCCTGAGGACCGGCACGCACCCGGTGGTCGATTAATATACCAAAAGTGATGCCGAGTAAGCGATGGGCGGATCAAGTGAAATAGAATACCCGGGAAATTAATGCATCCAGGCGACAGGCCGTCGCGTAGCAAGCGTGGGAAGCTTATGGCGATGAATCGAATCTCGCGCAGAGTCTGGCTATTACGCACGGCCGCGGGCGCCGCTGCACTCGCTGCGGGAATGGCGCAATTGCGCCTCGCGCTGGGGGCAGAGGTCGCGGCCCAGGGCGTTGCCCGGGTGCGGGGCGAAGTGCTGATCGGGGGCAAACCCGCGGTCCGGGGGATGGAGGTCAGGCCCGGCGACGTGATCACCACGGGGCGCCGGGCGGAGCTCGTCTACGTTGCCGGACGCGACGCGTTCCTGGCCCGCTCCGGCTCGCGCATCGAGCTCTCGGGTGCCGCAACCCAGGCCGTCGTCAGCGGCCTGCGCCTGGTGACGGGAGCGTTGCTTTCGGTATTCGAATCGGGCAGGCCCAGGCGCATCCAGACCGCGACGGCGACGATCGGCATCCGCGGCACCGGCATCTACGTCGAGGTCCAGAAAATGCGCACCTACGCCTGCACCTGCTATGGCGAGGCTGAGCTCGTGCCGGTGGACGAGCCGAAGGAGGCCGAGACGGTGCGCACTACCCATCACGATCAGCCGCGCTACATTTATCCCAAGGGCATGCCGCGCATGATCGAGCAGGCGCCCGTGATCAACCATACCGACGCCGAGCTGATCCTGCTCGAGAGCCTGGTCGGGCGTCAGGTGCCGTTCGACCCCAAGACCTACCCGTGACGATCAAGCTCTATCAGTTCCGGCCCGCGTTCGGGCTGCCGAACGCGAGCCCGTTCTGCATGAAGGTGGAGACCTACCTGCGCATGGCGGGTCTCGCCTTTGAATGCCCGCGCGGCGGCGATCTGCGCAAGTCGCCGAAAGGCAAGATGCCGTACATCGAGGATGAAGGCGCGGTCGTCGCGGACTCCTCTTTCATCATCGATCACCTGAAGCGCAAGTACGGCGATCCGCTCGACTCGCACCTCGACGCCGCCGGCCGTGCGGCCGCGCTCGCGGTGCAGCGCCTGTTCGAGGAAAACACTTACTGGGCGGTGCTGTATTTCCGCTGGTTCGAGGAGGCGGGCTGGGCGCTCACGCGCGAGGCTTTCTTCGACTGGATGAAGCCGCCGCTCAGGTGGATCGTGCCGATGGTCGCCCGGCGACTGGTGCGAAAGGAGCTGTACGGCCACGGCATGGGGCGGCACACGCGCGAGGAGATTGTCGCGATCGGCATGAAGGATCTCACCGCGGCCGCCGATTTTCTCGGAGACAAGCCATTTTTCATGGGCGCGCAACCTTCATCGCTGGATGCGACGGCGTACGCCTTTCTCGCCAATGTGCTGTGGGTGCCGGTCGAATCACCGCTCAAGGCACACGCGCAGCAATACCCGCCGCTGGAAGCCTACTGCCGGCGGATGAAGGAACGGTACTACAAGAAATGATGAATGCGAAATGATGAATGCTGAACAGAGGCCGCCAGTCGTTTACTTCATTTCATCATTCATAATTCATCGTTCATCATTCCTGGATAATTCCCAGCTTCACGTAGATCGGCCGGATGTGGCTGCGTAGCTCGGGCAGCCGCCGCCACAGCCAGAGCGCGGTGAGCATGCAGGCGAGGCCGCCCGCCGCGAGCGTGTGCGTGGCGCCGATCCAGGATGCCGCCGCCCCCGCGGCGAGACTGCCCAGCGGAAACATGCCGAGGAAAGCCACGACGAACATGCCCAGCACGCGCCCGCGCATGCGGTCGTCGACGATGGTCTGGACGATGGTTGATACGCCCATTGCCACGGTCAGCGCGGTCAGGCCGACGATCGCGATCATGGCGAGCGATAGCGCGAACGAGGTCGAGTAGGCAAACACCACCAGCGCGGCACCGGCGGCGCAGGCCGAGGCGGCAATCCAGTTCATGAGGCCGCGCACGTCCTTGCGCGAAGCGAGCAGGAGCATCCCGGCTATGCCGCCCAGGCCGGCCGCGCCGATCAGGAAACCGAGCGTGTCCGCACCGCCCGCAAAAACTTCCGCGGCGAAGATCGGCATCAGTGTCTGGTACGGGCTCGCCATGAAGCTCACCACGGCCACGGCGGGGAAGAGCAGGCGCAGCGGCACGGAGTTCCAGGTGTAGGCGATGCCTTCCTTGAGGCTGCCCCATATCGAGAACGAGGCGCGGGGACGTGCGGTGGGCGTAACCGTCATCATCATCAGTGTCGCCACCGCCGCGATCTTGCTCACGCCGTTGACGAGAAAGCACACCGCCTCACTGGAGGCGGCAATCAGCAGGCCCGCGATGGTGGGGCCGAGCATACGCCCGCCGTTCTGCATCAGCGCGTTGAAGGCGATGGCGCTCGGCAGGTCCTCGCGGGCCGGCACCATCTCGGGCGTGAAGGACTGCCGCACCGGAACATCGACCGCCATGATGACGCCGAAGAAGCCGGCCATGACGACGATGTGCCAGACCTCGATTGCGTCCGAGTAGGCGAGCGCGGCGAGTGCGAATCCCGGCACCATCGCCGCGGCCTGGGTCCAGAGCAGGAGCTTTCTGCGATCGACGCGGTCGGCCCACAGGCCGCCGAATGGGGCGAGCACGAGGATTGCGATCTGGCTTGCGAAGCCGGTAACGCCCAGCAGCCAGGCCGAGCCGGTCAGCCGGTAAACCAGCCAGCTCATGGCGAGATGCTGGATCCAGTTGCCCAGGACGGCGAGCGACTGGCCGTAAAAGAACAGCCGGTAGTTGCGGTGGCGGAACGCGCGCAGCGAGTGGATCATCTTTTGATGATGCGTGACTGGTACAGCGTGACTGATGCTACGTGACTGGTACAGCGTGACTGGTGCAGCGATGTTCGCTGTTCAACAACGCCTATAAGCCACGCCTCGTCAGTCACGATTTATCAGTCACGCCCTATCAGTCACGTTGCTTCAGTCACGCTTCATCAAGCCAGCTTTTGCAGCTGCTCGTTGATCTTTTCGAGCAAGGCCCTGAATCGGGTAAGCCGTTCCTTCTCTTGGGCCACGATCAGCGGCGGGGCGCGCTCGACGAAACCGGGATTAGCAAGCTTGGCCTCGCATTTTGCGGCCTCTCCTTCGACCCGTAGCCGTTCTTTGAGCAGCCGCTCGCGCTCGGCCGACATGTTGATCTCGATCTTGAGCATCAGCCGGTAATCGCCAACGATGGAAACCGGCGCGCCCGCCGCCGGCAGCGAGCCCTCGATGATCACCACCTCGGTGAGCCGCGCCAGCGCGGTGAGATACGGCACGAACGGCGCGAGCCGCGACGGGTCGCCCTGGATCAGCAGCGGCAGCTTCTGGGATGGGGGAACGTTCATCTCGGAGCGCAGCGTCCGGCAGGCGGTGGTGAGATCCTTCAATAGCGCGATGTCCTGTTCCGCGCGCTCGTCCAGCTTCTCCGGCTGCGGCTCGGGATAACGGGCGAGCATGATGGAGGGCCCGCGCTTGCCCGCGAGCGGCGCCACCTGCCGCCACAGCTCCTCGGTGATGAACGGGATCACCGGGTGCGCGAGCCGGAGCATCGTCTCCAGCACGCGCGTCAGCGTGCGGCGGGTTGCCCGCTGCCGCGCTTCGCTGGCGTCCGCGAGCTGCACCTTCGCCAGCTCGACGTACCAGTCGCAGTACTCGTCCCACACGAGCTCGTAGATGGCGCGCGAGAGATTGTCGAAACGGTAGTCGCGGAACGCCTGGCGAGCCTCGGCCCCGGCGCGCTGCAGCCGGCTGACGATCCAGCGGTCGACGACCGACGTTTCGGCCGGCAGCGTCTCGTCGATACCCGTGTCGCGGCCCGCGCAGTTCATCAGCACGTAGCGCGCGGCGTTCCACAGCTTGTTGCAGAAGTTGCGATAGCCGTCGCAGCGCGAGAGATCGAACTTGATGTCGCGCCCGTGCGAGGCGAGGCTCGCAAAGGTGAAGCGCACCGCGTCGGCGCCGAAGGCGGGAATGCCGCCGGGAAACTGGCGACGGGTGGCGGCGGCGATGGACTCCTCCTGCTTCGGGTTCATCAGGTTGGAGGTGCGCTTCTCGATCAGCGCGTCGAGCCCTATGCCATCGATGAGGTCTAGGGGGTCGAGGATGTTGCCCTTCGACTTCGACATCTTCTGGCCCTCGGCATCGCGCACGAGCCCCGTGACGTAGACCTCGTGAAACGGCACTTTCCCGGTGAAAGGCAGCGTCATCATCACCATGCGCGCCACCCAGAAGAAGATGATGTCGAAGCCCGTGACCAGCACGCTGGACGGCAGATAGAGGCGCAACGCCGGGTTGTCCGCCGGCCAGCCGAGCGTCGAGAACGGCCACAGGGCGGAGGAGAACCAGGTATCGAGCACGTCCTCGTCCTGCCGGAGTTCCGAGGGGGGCGCCTTGACGCCCGCCTTCATGCGCTCGAGCAGCGTCTGGTTGTACTTGGCCCGCGCTTCCTCCTTGCTGCGGCCGACGTAAACGTTGCCCTCGCTGTCGTACCAGGCCGGAATGCGGTGGCCCCACCACAGCTGGCGCGAGATGCACCAGTCCTGGATGTTGTTGAGCCACTGGTTATAGGTGGTGGTCCAGTTCTCGGGGACGAACTTGATCTCCCCGCGCGCGACCGCCTCCAGCCCGGCCTTCGCCAGCGTCTCCATCTTCACGAACCACTGGTCGGTCAGCATCGGCTCGACGACGGCGCCGGTGCGCCCGCAGCGCGGCACCATCAGTTTGTGCAGCTTCACCTCGGCGATCAGGCCCTGGTCTTTCAGATCCTCGAGCACCTTCTCGCGCGCGGCGTAGCGGTCGAGGCCTCGGAATTTCGTTGGTATGAGTTCATGAGTGCTTTCTCCAACTAATTCCGAATCTGCCAGCCGGGCTCCACCCACGCTTGCCCTGTGTCCCCAAGCAAAATCGTCCAACGCACTGTCTTTTAAGCGAGCATCTGGTTTGAAGAGACTGATAAGTCCGCCTTGCGGCGTGTTTTTTAGCGCGCCGTCTTTGTGGCGTAACCAGACTTGATAGTCGTTGAAATCATGCGCCGGCGTGATCTTCACGCACCCGGTGCCGAATTGCGGGTCCACGTAATCGTCGGCGATTATCGGAATCTTGCGGCCGGTGAGCGGCAGCAGCACTTGCTGGCCGGCTAAATGCTTGTAGCGGGGGTCGTTGGGGTGCACGGCGACGGCGACGTCGCCCAGCATCGTCTCGGGCCGCGTGGTGGCGACGACCAGGAAATCAGCGCCGGACTCCAGCGGGTAGCGGATGTGCCACAGCTGCCCGGATTCCTCCTCAGACTCGACCTCGAGGTCGGACACGGCGCTTCTCAGCTCCGGGTCCCAGTTGACCAGGCGCTTGCCGCGGTAGATCAGGCCGTGCTCGTAGAGCCGCACGAATACTTCCGTCACCACGCGCGACAGCCCCTCGTCCATGGTGAAGCGCTCGCGCCCCCAGTCGCACGAGGCCCCCAGCCGGCGCATCTGGCGCGTAATGATCGAGCCGGATTCCTCTTTCCATTTCCAGACGCGCTCGAGGAAGGCCTCGCGGCCCAGGGCCTGGCGCGAGGCGCCTTCCGCCTCGAGCTGGCGCTCGACCACGATCTGGGTGGCGATGCCGGCGTGATCGGTGCCGGGCTGCCACAGCGTGTTGAACCCGCGCATGCGGTGGTAGCGCGTCAACGCGTCCATCAGCGTGTGCTGGAACGCGTGGCCCATGTGCAGCGTGCCCGTGACGTTGGGCGGCGGCAGCAGGATGCAATGGCGGTTGGGGTTGGATTCGTCGAGGCCGGCCTGGAAATAGCCGTTTTTCTCCCAGGCGGAGTACCACCGGCCTTCGATCGCCGCCGGCTCGAAGCTCTTGGCGAGCGCCATGTCTGAAGAAGTCGAACCGGAAAAGTCGGGCATTATACTGGAGACCGCCGCCGTTGCTTCCCGCATCGCGGCCTTGGCTTCCACCGCGACCTGCAGGTTCTTGATCTGCGTGCGCAGCGTTTCCTCGATCGAGGCGCGCACCATCTGGTTGATGTCGGTTTTCATGTCCAGGCTGATCCTGGAGAGCGCCGCGTCGAGCGCGCTGCCGATATCCGGCATGAAGCGCTCCTGCACGACCTTTTCGATGTGCTGGTCGAGGTCGCGCTTGAGTTTCTGATAGACGCTGTGCTCGAGGTTCTGCACCTGGACGCGCGAGACGACCTCGCCGGATGCGGGCGCCGCCAGCACGGCGGGCAAGTGCTCCGCGAGGATGACCTCGGTCAGCGTGGGGATGTCGTCGTCCGCGTCAGGCTGCGCCGCGGGCTCGGTGAGCACCGGGATGTCGGGTGCCGCGGCAGCGGGCTTTGCCGCGCCGCGGTGCCGCGCGAGCAGCGCATCGGCGCGCTTCAGCAGATCGTCGCCGGCGTCTCGTGGTAACGGATGTTCTGCCATCAGGCCGGCTTCGGAGTGTTGAGTGTTGAGTGTTGAGTGTTGAATCGTTTCATGCGAGTTGTGCCTGGTAACTCAACACTCAAAATTCAAAACTAAGCACTGGTTTTGCTGAGGTCGTGCGTGCGGATCTCGTAGCCGCGGTCGCGATAGAAGCGGAAGCGTTCGCGGGCCGTGGCGCGATCGCCGTCCTCGCGGCTGACGATCTCGATCAGGCGCTGGAAGCGGCCGAAGAAGGGCGGCCACTCCGGACGGAGGTTGATCAGCACCTCGTCGTGCAGCATCTTCTCGCCCTGGCAGTCGACGATGACCGGCGTCTCCCCGGCCAGCGCATCGTCGGGGGCGCAATGCGGCACGAACCCGATCGGAGGCGTCGTCCACAGCAGCCGGTCGAAACGATGCGCGGTGTCGGGGTCGGGGCAGAAGACGGTGACCTTGAGCCCGTGCGCGAACGCCTTGGCCGAGAGCTGGCAGGCGATGCGCAGCTTGTCCTCGACGTGGGTGTAAAAATCAATTTGCGTCATGAGCGCTACGCGAGTGTTAAATGTTTAATTTTGAGTGTTGAGTTATCGCCAGTTCCGCTGACGCAGCCAGGAAACAACTCAACATTAAGCACTCAACATTCAACACTATCTTTTCCCGGCGCGATTGACGAGGAACTGTGTCAGTAACGGCACCGGGCGGCCAGTCGCGCCTTTTTCCTTGCCGCTCTTCCAGGCGGTGCCCGCGATGTCGAGGTGCGCCCATTTGAATTTCTTCGTGAAGCGGGCGAGGAAGCACGCCGCCGTCACCGCGCCGGCGGGGCGCCCGCCGATGTTGGCGAAGTCGGCGAAGTTGCTCTTCAATTGCTCCTGGTAATCGTCCCACAGGGGCATGCGCCAGACGCGGTCATGCGAGGTGTCGGCCGCGGAGGCGACTTCGCGCGCGAGCATGTCGTCGTTGGCGAAGAGCCCGCTCGCGACATGGCCGAGGGCGATCACGCAGGCGCCGGTGAGCGTCGCGATGTCGATTACCGCGGCGGGCTGGAAACGCTCGACGTAAGTCAGCGCATCGCACAGGATCAGCCGGCCCTCGGCATCGGTGTTCAGGATTTCCACGGTCTGGCCGGACAGGCTCTTGACGATATCGCCCGGCCGGGTCGCGCGCCCTCCCGGCATGTTCTCGGTGGCCGGGATGACGCCCACCACGTTGAGCGTTAGCTTCATCTCTCCCACCGCCTTCATGGTGCCGAGCACGCTGGCCGCGCCGCACATGTCGAACTTCATCTCATCCATCTCGGCCGCCGGCTTCAACGAGATGCCGCCGGTGTCGAAGGTGATGCCTTTGCCGACGAGCACGACCGGCTTCTTCGTCTTCGGGCCGCCGCGATGCTCGAGCGTGATGAACTTCGGCGGCTGGGCGCTGCCCTGGGCGACCGACAGCAGGGTGTGCATGCCCAGTCTCTCCATGTCCGCCCGCTCGAGCACCGTCACCTTCATGCGGTAGCGTTTGGCCAGCCCGCGCGCCTCGCTGGCGAGATAGGACGGCGTGCAGACATTGGGCGGCAGGTTGCCGAGGTCCTTGGCAAGGCTCATCCCGTGCGCGATGGCGAGCCCTTGCTCGAGCCCGGCCGCGGCGCGCTTGGCAGCCGCGCGATCGACCTTGAGGACGAGCCGGTGCAGCGCGGGCTCCGCGGCGTCGCTCTTGCTTTTCATCCGGGTGAATCGGTAGCTGCATTCGCGCGCCACCGTTACCGCATGCGCGACCTTCCACGCGGCGTCGCGCCGGCCGACGGCGAGCTCGGGCAGGTGGAGCGTGGCTTCTTCCGCGCCGGTTGCGTTCAGCGCGCGGACCGCCGCGGCGACCGCTTCGCGGTACTGCTTCTCGCGGAAATCGGCTTCGCGCCCGAGACCCACCAGCATCACGCGCTCGGCGGCGATACCGGGCACGTTGCGGAGCAGCAGCGTCGTGCCGGCCTTGCCCGTCATGTCGCCGCGGCGCACGACGCTGGCGAGGTGGCCCTTCGCCGCGCGGTCGAGGCCCGCTGCGGCGGCGGACAGCTTGCGCGGCTCGAACACGCCCGCGACCACGCAATCATTGCGGCCCGCCTGCGGCGCGCCGCTATTTATGCTAAATTCCACTGTGGGCTCCCTGTCGGGTTAGATCTCTGATTATTTGCGTATTCTAGCAGCCTGTCGGACTCGATCGAATGAGCGCTATTAGGTCCGTCACGGGAGTTGCTCATTGCGGCGCCGGAGCCGACAGGCTCAACACGGATCGTTTCCATTTTACAGTTTGTCGGGGTAAACGCCCGACAAACTGCTAGATGATCTTCCGCAGCGCACTGTTGCGCGAGCTGGCGGCCGCCGCGGTCGCGACGTTTTTCGTGCTGCTTGGCATCGTGATCACCATGCTGCTCGTGCGGCTGCTCGGCCAGGCGGCGAGCGGCGCCATCACCACCACCGGCGTTGCCGTGCTGATGGGCTTCGCGATCCTAAACTACCTCCCGGTGCTGTTCTCGCTCACGCTCTTCATCGCGGTGCTGATGACGCTCACGCGCAGCTACCGCGACTCCGAAATGGTGGTGTGGTTCTCGTGTGGAATGAGCATCACCGAATGGATACGGCCGGTGATGACGTTCGCCGCCCCGGTCGTGCTGATCATCGCGCTGTTGTCGATGGTATTGTCGCCATGGGCCGTGACCAACAGCGAGGAGTTGCGGCGCCAGATGGACAGCCGCGATGATGTCTCGGCCGTCTCGCCCGGCGTGTTCCGCGAATCGCGCCAGGCCCAGCGCGTCTATTTCGTGGAGGAGGTCTCCGGCAGCGCAAACCTGGTCGCCAACGTGTTCGTGAGTTCCGTGCAGCACGGCAAGCAAGGCGTCATGGTGGCGGCGCGCGGCTTCCAGGAGACCGCGGAGAACGGGGACCGCTTTCTGGTGCTGCTGAACGGGCGGCGCTACGAGGGCGAGCCGGGCTCGGCGGATTACAAGATCTACGAGTTCCAGCGTTACGCGATGCGCGTCGATGCATTCGATGGGCGCGCGCAGCGCGCCCCCACCACCAAGTCGCTGGCTACGCTCGACCTGCTGCGCGATCCGACGCCGCCCAATCTGGCCGAGCTCTCGTGGCGCATCGGCCTGCCGGCGAGCGCGCTGATCCTGACGCTGCTGGCGATCCCGCTATCGTTCGTCAATCCGCGGGCAGGGCGCTCCATGAACCTGGTGCTGGCGCTGCTGATCTACATGGCCTACAACAACCTGCTGTCGATCACCCAGGCTTCCATCGCGCAATCCCGGATCCCGCTCGCGGTGGGCCTGCTGGGCGTGCATGCCCTGATGCTGGCGATCCTGGCCGCGCTGTTCTACCGGCGTCTCATGGTGTTCTCGCTGTTCCGTCTCGTGCGATGAAGGCCCGATGAGGAACCGTCAATGAGAACGCTGAGGCGCTACCTCGCGACGGAGATCGTGGCGGCGACGGCCCTGGTGTTCGCCGCCCTGGTAATGCTGTTCGCATTCTTCGATCTGGTCGAGCAGATCAAGGATCTTGGGCGTGGCGTCTACACCATGCGCCGCATCCTGATCTATGTGCTGCTGTCCATGCCGGATCACGTCTACGCCTTGTTCCCGGTCGCCGCGCTGATCGGGACGCTGTTCGCGCTCGCGCAACTGGTGGCGGGTTCGGAGTACACCGTGATGCGGACCTCGGGCGTGTCCACCGCGCGCTTCGCGGCAACGCTCGCCATGATCGGCTGCTTCTTCGCGGCGCTGACTTTCGTGATCGGCGAGTTTGTCGCGCCGCCCGCGGAGCAGCTCGCGCAGCGCGTGCGTTCCCAGTCCATCACCGGGCTGGTGGCGCAGGAATTCCGCTCCGGCCTGTGGATCAAGGACGACAAGAGCTTCATCAACGTGGTCGAGGTGCTGCCGGACTCCACGCTGCGGGGCGTCCGGATCTACGAGTTCGACGGCGAGTACCGGCTGCGCTCGATCAGCTACGCCCAGCGCGGCGCCTACCAGAGCGACCGGCGCTGGCTGCTGCAGGACGTCTCCCAGACCCGCTTCGAGGGCATGCGGGCATCGGTGCACGAGATCCCGGAAATGAGATGGCAATCGGTGCTCGAGCCGGATCTCATCAACGTGCTGCTGGTCAAGCCCGAGCAGATGTCGGCGTGGAACCTCTATTCCTACACCCAGCACTTGAAGGACAACCGCCAGAAGGCGCTGCGCTACGAGATCGCGCTGTGGACCAAGCTCACCTATCCGCTGGCGGTGGTGGTGATGATGGTGCTGGCGCTGCCGTTCGCGTACTTCCAGGGCAGGCAGGCAGGCGTGGGCGCCAAGATTTTCGCCGGCATCATGCTCGGGATCACGTTCCACTTCCTCAACCGCCTGTTTTCCCACCTGGGGTTGTTGAACGACTGGCCGCCCGTTATGAGCGCGCTCATGCCCACGGTGACCTTCCTCGCCGTCGCGATGGGGATGATGTGGTGGCAGGAGCGGCGTTAGCACGCCGAATGATGAATGCGGAATGCGGAATGATGAATTGAGCCGCGATCTTAATTCATAATTCATCACTCATCATTCATAATTATCTTTGTTCCCGCCAGCCGGTCGTGAAGAAATAAACTCTCGCGGTCCGCCAGCGCCCACAGGAATCCTGCGCCCAGCAACAGCGTTCCGGGGAGCGCGAAGACAAACCGCTTCGAGGCGTGCTTCCAGGTGAGCGGCGTGCCGTCGCGGGTGACGAGCCGCAGGCGCCAGGTCTTCATCGCGAGCGTGCGTCCGCCGCGCCGCCACTGCCAGATGAAGTAGGCGCCGGTCAATGCGACGAGATAGAGCTGGAACAGCGGGCGGGTCAGGCCCCGGCCCGTCTCTTGCGTCAGCATCGCGAAGGGCAGCGCGCCGGCGAGCAGCAGCGCGGTGAGCAGCAGCACTTCGTAGACCAGGGCCAGCGCGCGCCGCGCAAGGCTGGCGGGTGGCGCCCCGTTGTCATCGGGAGGGCGCATCGTTTCGGGGGAAGGCGCGAGGCTACTGTGGCGCAGCCGGCGCCGGCGCCCCGGCGGTTGCGGTTCCCGCAGGCGGGGGTGTCGCCGCCGGCGACTCGGCGGACTGCGGTTCCGGCGGCGCCGGCGGGTCCGACGGGGACAGCTCGGGCTGGGTGGCGCGCGATTGCTGATACTGCTTCCACTGGGCCGCGACTTCCCGGCGCTTGTCGGGCGGCAGCTTCTGCAGCCTCTGGTATTTCTCGCGGGCCGCCTTGCGTTCTTCCGGCGTGAGCTTGGCCCACGCGGTCATGTTTTTTTGCAGGCGCTGCTGCTCCTGCGGCTTCATCTTGGGGTAACGCGCGGCGATGGCGACCCACTTCTTGCGCCGCGTCGCGTCCAAGCCATCCCACTCCGGCGCGAGCGGCGCGAGGATTTTCTGGTGCGCGGGCGCCAACTCCGACCAGGCGGGCCGGACCGGCTTCCTGACGTCCTTGTCTTTATTTTGCGCAGCGACTGCCGGGAACGCGAGACATAGCCAGACGGTCAGCGCGACGAACGCTTGAGCCATGAATCGAAGCCCTTGTCGAGATAGGCGTTGATCGGCAGTTCGTCGGTGAGCAGCCCGGTGTCAATCTCGGCCAGCTCGTTCGTCGCGCCGTTGCTTTGCCAGTAGGCGATACCCACCAGCGCAGCCACGAGCGCCGAGATCGCGACCAGTTGGCGGGTGTTGGTGTAGCGCTGTTCGGTGATGCGCGCCACCGCCTGTCCGGCCCATGCCAGGCCGGTTACCGTCACGGGCTGCTCGCGGTACTGCGACAAGGCGGCCCTGCGCGCAGCGAGCAAGCGCTCGCGCGTGCCGGGCCCGAGTTGGTCCACGCCGTAGTCGAGGTGCTGGACGATCTTGCCCGCCAGTTCGTGTTCCGGCTGGTTCATAGCTTTATCCCCTGTTTTTTGAGCATCGCCGCAAGGGCGCGAGTCGCCCGCGAGCAGTGTGTTTTCACACTTCCCTCCGAGCAACCCATTATTGTTGCCGCCTCTGCGACATTCAGTTCCTCCCAGTAACGCAACAGGAAGGCCTCGCGTTGACGTGATGGCAGCTTCTCCAGAGATTTCTCAATTAAAGCAAGTACTTGCGATCGCTCCAGTTGTTCCGCCGGGGGCTCCGAGAATTTGGAGTCGTCCTCCACTTCCAAAGTTTCCAGCGGATCGGCGTCGCTCTCGGACTCGGAGCCGAACAGGCTCGACACGGGTATCGTCCACAGCGCGCGCACCTTCTGCCGCCGGTAGAAGTCCCGTATGGTGTTCTGCAGGATGCGCTGGAACAGCAAGGGCAGTTCGGGAGCGGGGCGCGCGCAGTATTTTTCCGTGAGCTTCAGCATGGCGTCCTGCACGATATCCAGCGCAGTGTGATCATCCCGCACCGCGAACAGCGCTTGTTTGTAGGCGCGGCGCTCGACTTCTGCGAAAAAATCCGACAGTTCTTTTTGAGTGGCCAGAGGACTCGCCTCGGTTGGAGCTGGCGGCTGCGGCGGCGCAGCCCACGGGACGCGCCCCTTCGCGCTCATCGCCGGGGTCCGGGGCATCTTAGCAAAACATTGACGGTGCGCAAACGATCAAAAACCCGCCGGGTTCTATTGCTCTATCCTGCTGTTTAAAGGGATATTTTGCTTGACCTGGACGGCTGCAACCGGTAACGTTGCGGGTTTCCGTATTGCTTGGGCTCATGCCATGGAATTGACCGGCGCCGAAATCGTGGTGCGCTGCCTGCAGGAGGAGGGGGTCGAATACGTGTTCGGCTACCCTGGCGGGGCCGTGCTGTTCATTTACGACGAGCTGTTCAAGCAGAACAAGGTCAAGCACGTCCTGGTGCGCCACGAGCAGGGGGCGGTGCACGCCGCCGATGGCTACGCGCGCTCCACCGGCAAAGTGGGTGTCTCGCTTGTCACTTCCGGCCCCGGCGTCACCAACGCGGTGACCGGCATTGCCACCGCGTACATGGATTCCATACCGCTCGTCATCATCACGGGTCAGGTGCCGACGCATGCCATCGGCCTGGATGCGTTCCAGGAGTGCGACACGGTGGGCATCACCCGCCCGTGCGTGAAGCACAACTTCCTGGTGAAGGACGTGAAGGACATCGCGGTCACGATCAAGAAGGCGTTCTATATCGCCTCCACCGGCCGTCCCGGCCCGGTGGTGGTGGACATACCCAAGGACGTGACCCAGAACAAAGCCGAGTTCCGCTATCCCGAGACGGCCACCATGCGCTCCTACAACCCGGTCACCAAGGTGCACGGCGGGCAGATCAAGAAGGCGATCCAGACGCTGACGCAGGCCAAGCGCCCGATGATCTACACCGGCGGCGGCGTCATCCTGGGAGATGCCTCCGAAGAGCTTGCCCAGCTGACCCGCGCGCTGGGCTTCCCGTGCACCAACACCCTGATGGGGCTGGGCGGGTATCCTGCGACCGACCGCCAGTTCCTCGGCATGCTCGGCATGCACGGCACCTACGAGGCCAACATGGCGATGCAGCACTGCGACGTGCTGCTCGCGATCGGCGCCCGCTTCGACGACCGCGTGATCGGCAACCCCGAGCATTTCTACAACGCGCAGCGCACCATCATCCACGTCGACATCGACCCCTCGTCTATTTCCAAGCGCGTGAAGGTGGACATCCCCATCGTCGGCAACGTGCGCGAAGTGCTGCGCGATCTGATCAAGCAGCTCGAGGCTTCCCGGGAGAAACCCGACCCGGAAGCGCTCAAGGCCTGGTGGGCCCAGATCGACGAGTGGCGCTCGCGCGATTGCCTCAAGTACGACCGCGCCAGCGCCCTCATCAAGCCGCAGTACGTGATCGAGAAGCTCTACGAGGTGACACGGGGCGACGCTTTCGTCACGTCCGACGTCGGCCAGCACCAGATGTGGGCGGCGCAGTTCTACAAGTTCGAGAAACCGCGGCGCTGGATCAATTCCGGCGGGCTTGGCACGATGGGCTTCGGTCTTCCCGCCGCGATGGGCGTGCAGCTCGCGCATCCCCAGTCGCCCGTGGCGTGCGTCACGGGCGAGGCGAGCATCCAGATGTGCATCCAGGAGCTCTCCACCTGCAAGCAGTACCGTCTGCCGATCAAGGTGGTCAATCTCAACAACAAGTACATGGGCATGGTGCGGCAGTGGCAGGAGTTCTTCCACGGCAACCGCTATGCCGAGTCATACATGGACGCGCTGCCGGACTTCGTGAGGCTGGCGGAATCCTATGGCCACGTCGGCATGAAGATCGAGAAGCCGGGGGACGTGGAGCCTGCGCTGAAAGACGCGTTCTCGCGCAAGAACGACCTCGTGTTCATGGACTTCGTCACCGACCAGACCGAGAACGTGTTCCCGATGGTGCCGGGCGGCAAGGGTCTCTCGGAAATGATCCTGGTATGAGGCACATCATTTCCGTGTTGCTCGAGAACGAGTCGGGCGCGCTCTCGCGCGTGGCCGGACTGTTCTCCGCGCGCGGCTACAACATCGAATCGCTGACCGTCGCGCCGACCGAGGACCCGACGCTATCGCGCATGACCATCGTCACCGCCGGCTCGGACGAGGTGATCGAGCAGATCACCAAGCAGCTGAACAAGCTGGTGGACGTGGTGAAGCTGGTGGACCTGTCCGACGGTGACCATATCGAGCGCGAGCTGATGCTGGTCAAGGTGCGCGCGGTGGGCAAGGACCGCGAGGAGATGAAGCGCATGGTGGATATCTTCCGCGGGCGCATCATCGACGTGACCGACAAGGACTACACCATCGAGCTGACCGGCACCGGCGCCAAGCTCGACGCCTTTCTCAAGGCGATAGAACGCGGCGCGATACTCGAGACGGTGCGCACCGGCGCCTCCGGCATCGGCCGCGGCGACCGGGTATTGAGAGTCTAGCGTTCAGCGCTCAGCTTTCATCAATCAGCCAAACCATTGCCGTAAGCTGACAGCCGAACGCTGATAGCTGACAGCAGTTGACCAAAGGGAACACATGAAAATCTACTACGACAAAGACGCTGACCTCTCGCTCATCAAGCGCAAGCACGTGGCCATCATCGGTTACGGCTCGCAGGGGCATGCGCATGCGAATAACCTAAAGGATTCCGGCGTCAAGGTGACCGTGGGCCTGCGCAAGGGCGGTGCATCCTGGAACAAGGCCAAGAATGCCGGGCTCGCCGTGAAGGAAGTGGGGGGCGCGGTGAGGGGCGCGGATATCGTGATGATCCTGCTGCCGGACGAGAATCACGCCCAGGTCTATTCCGAGGAAATCGAGCCCAACATCAAGAACGGCGCGACGCTCGCGTTCGCCCACGGCTTCAACATCCACTTCAAGCAGATCGAGCCGCGCGCCGACCTGGACGTCATCATGATCGCGCCCAAGGGACCCGGCCACCTGGTGCGCTCGACCTATACCCAGGGCGGCGGCGTGCCGTCGCTGATCGCGGTGGCGCAGAATCCGTCCAAGAAGGCCCGCGACATCGCGCTGTCCTACGCCGCTGCAATCGGCGCAGCGCGCGCCGGCGTGATCGAGACCACTTTCCGCGAGGAGTGCGAGACCGACCTTTTCGGCGAGCAGGTGGTGCTGTGCGGAGGGCTCACGGCGCTGATCCAGGCCGGCTACGATACGCTGATCGAGGCCGGTTACGCGCCGGAGATGGCGTATTTCGAGTGCCTGCACGAGGTCAAGCTGATCGTTGACCTGATCTACGAGGGCGGCATCGCCAACATGCGTTACTCGGTTTCCAACACCGCCGAGTACGGCGACTTCACGCGCGGACCCCGCATCGTCAACGAGCAGACGCGCGCGGAGATGAAGAAAATCCTGCAGGAGATCCAGACCGGGCAGTTCGCCCGGGAATTCATCCTGGAGAACAAGGCTGGCGCGCCCACGCTGAAGGCGATGCGCCGCATCAGCCAGGCGCATTCGGTCGAGACGGTCGGCGCGAAACTGCGCGATATGATGCCGTGGATCAAGAAGAACCGGCTGGTGGACCAGTCCAAGAACTAGGATTGAGTTATTAGGATTGAGGATTGAGCCAAGCATGAATACAAAAGATAACTCGCGGGCGGAACTCGATCCTCAATCCTCGATCCTCAATCCTGCGGTCCGCTATCCGCACCCGATCATCGCGAAGGAAGGCTGGCCGTTCATCGCGGCGGCGGTTGCGGCCGCGGCAGCCACGCACTGGATCGCCGGCGCCTGGTGGGCGGCGCCGTTATGGCTGGTCACTGCCTTCATGGTGCAGTTTTTCCGGGATCCGCCGCGAGCGATCCCGCAGGAGTCGAAGGCGGTGCTTTCTCCAGCCGACGGCCGCATCGTCGCGGTCGAGCGCGCGCGCGATCCCTATCTCGAGCGCGATGCGCTCAAGATGAGCGTGTTCATGAACGTGTTCAACGTTCACTCCAACCGCAGCCCGGTGGACGGTGAGATCCGCGATGCCTGGTATCACCGCGGCAGCTTCTTCAATGCCGCCCTGTCCAAGTCCTCGCTCGAGAACGAGCGTGCTGCGCTGTGGATCAAAACACCGGGCGGGGCGGACGTAACCTGCGTGCAGATTGCCGGTCTCATTGCGCGCCGCATCCTGTGCTACGCGAGAACCGGGCAGCGGCTCGCGCGCGGCGAACGCTACGGTTTCATCCGCTTCGGCTCGCGCGTGGATCTTTACCTGCCACCCGACTCGCGGCCGGTTGCGTCCATGGGCGACAAGGTCTATGCCACCGAAACGATACTCGCCACACTGCCGTAGAGTACCAAGGCGTGATTCGTGATTCGTGAATCGTGATTCGTGAATCGCATGATCGCCCCGGTCTTTTTCACGACTCACGACTCACGACTCACGGGGGTTGAGCATGTACGAGCCGCGCGAACACAAGCTCTTCATCCGGTCGCGCTTCGCACGGCGCGGGATCTACTGGTTGCCCAATCTTTTCACGATCGCCGCGCTGTTCGCCGGCTTCTACGCCATCGTCCAGGCGATGGGCGGCCGCTACGAGCAGGCGGCCATTGCGATCTTCGTGGCGATGGTGCTGGATGGTCTCGACGGACGCATAGCCCGCCTCACGCGCACGCAGAGCGCCTTCGGCGCGGAACTCGACAGCCTGTCCGACATGGTGTCGTTCGGCGTGGCGCCGGCGCTGGTGGTGTACGTGTGGGCGCTCAAGGACTTCTCCGGCATGAAGACCGTGGCGCTGCTGGGACCCTGGCTCAGCACCAAGCTCGGCTGGATCGGCGCCTTCATCTACTGTGCCTGCGCGGCACTGCGGCTCGCGCGCTTCAATACTATGCTCGATGTCGCCGACAAGCGCTTCTTCCAGGGCTTGCCGAGCCCCGCCGCGGCGTGCCTCGTCGCGGGGCTGGTGTGGGCGTTGAACGAATACCAGATCAAGGGGGCGGACGTGAAGTGGCTCGCCTGGGGTCTGACGGTATTCGCCGGTCTCACCATGGTGAGCAACTTCAAGTTCTACAGCGGCAAGGACATCAACCTGAGGAAGAGCGTGCCGTTCTCGGCCGTGGTCGGCATCACCTTCGGGCTGGTGGCGCTGTTCATGCTCTCCAGCACGCTGCCGGAGATGCTGTTCCTCCTGTCCGTGGCTTATGGCTGCTCGGGCTACGTGATCTGGATCTACGAGATGATCAAGGCCAGAGGGCCCGGCCGCATGCCGCCGCCGGCCGCCTGAGGTGGGACCTCCGGCTTGCCTCCCTGCGGAAAAAGCGTTATATTTCCGCATCATGTATCGCTTGACTCAGGCCAACGCGCTTTACCTTCTTGCCAGCCTTCTGCTGGCCGGCCTGCTGCTGCGCCCGTAGGCGCGCAACCACTTTCCCCACAATCTGATGTTTTGGCCCGCGCGGTAAGTGCCGCGGCGGGACATTTATAGAACACTCGCGTTCACCGGCCTGTCCGGGCGGGAACCGCGGCTACCCTGGAGACATCCATGGCGAAGGAAAAACTGATCATATTCGACACCACGATGCGCGACGGCGAGCAGAGCCCGGGCGCGGCGATGACGAAAGACGAGAAGATCCGCATCGCGCGCCAGCTCGAGCGCATGCGCGTGGACGTGATCGAGGCCGGCTTTCCGGCATCGAGCGACGGCGACTTCGACGCGGTGCAGGCGGTGGCGCGCGCCATCAAGGACAGCACGGTGTGCGGACTCGCCCGCGCCAACGAGAAAGACGTGCGGCGCTGCGGGGACGCGGTGCGCGTCGCGAAAAGCCCGCGCCTGCATACGTTCATCGCGACTTCCCCCATCCACATGGAGAAGAAGCTGCGCATGGAGCCCTCGCAAGTGATCGAGCAGGCGGTGAGGGCGGTCGGATGGGCGCGCGAATATACCGACAACATCGAGTTCTCCCCGGAGGACGCGGGGCGCTCGGACATCGATTTCCTCTGCCGTATCCTCGAGCAGGTGATCAAGGCCGGCGCCACCACAATCAACGTTCCCGATACCGTCGGCTACACGCTGCCCGACCAGTTCGGGCGGCTGATCAGGCAGCTTCGCGAACGAATTCCCAACTCCGATAAGGTCGTGTGGTCGGTGCACTGCCACAACGATCTTGGACTCGCGGTCGCCAACTCGCTCTCTGCGGTGCTGAACGGCGCACGCCAGGTCGAGTGCACGGTGAATGGCCTGGGCGAGCGCGCCGGCAACGCCTCGCTCGAAGAGATCGTGATGGCGGTGCGCACGCGCCAGGACGCGTTTCCGTGTGATACCGGCATCGACGCCACGCAGATCGTGCCGGCATCGAAGCTCATCTCCAGCATCACCGGCTACCCGGTGCAGCCCAACAAGGCGATCGTCGGGGCGAATGCCTTCGCGCACGAGTCCGGCATCCACCAGGACGGGGTGTTGAAGCACCGCGAAACCTACGAGATCATGAGCGCCGAATCCGTGGGCTGGAGCTCCAACCGGCTGACGCTGGGCAAGCTCTCGGGCCGCAATGCATTCAAGACGCGCCTGCAGGAGATCGGCATCGAGATCGGTTCCGAGGAGGCGTTGAACGCCGCGTTCAAGCGCTTCAAGGGCCTCGCCGACAAGAAGCGCGAAATCTTCGACGAGGACCTGCAGGCGCTGATTACCGAGGAAGGCCTCGAGCACGTGGAGAACGAGCGCTATCACCTGGTTTCCCTGACCGCGCATTCGGAGACCGGCGAGCGGCCGTTCGCCAAGCTCGTGGTCTCCGAGGCGGGCCAGGAAAAGCCGGCCCAGGCGCAGGGCAGCGGCCCGGTCGATGCCTCGTTCAAAGCGATCGAGTCGATCGTCAAGAGCGGGGCGGAACTGCTGCTCTACTCGGTCAACAACATCACCAGCGGCACCGACTCGCAGGGCGAAGTGACCGTGCGACTGTCCAAGGGCGGACGCATCGTCAACGGCCAGGGCGCCGACACCGATATTGTGGTGGCTTCGGCGAAGGCCTACATTAACGCCCTCAACAAGCTGCACTCGAAGCTGGAGCGGATCAATCCGCAAGTTTGATATCTGGAGAGGCTGTCCCTGATCTAGGGGTGCATGAGGGGAGCATGAGGGGAGTATCCCCTCATAACTTTAGGGGAGGGGCATGATGAGAATCAGGCAGGGTGTAGCAGCACTGGTTGCGGCCGCGGCGCTACTCGCTGCAGGCGGGGCCCACGCGCAATATGCGTCCGAGCTGGGGAAGCTTGCGCCGGAGGCGCTCAAGGGGGGCGCGAAGCCGCAGCCGGCGCAGCTGAAGCAGGTCGCGCCCGACCTGTATTTCTTCTGGAACGACGGCTCGTCGAACGCGATGTTCATGGTCACCGATGAAGGCGTGCTGGTCGTCGACACCCAGCAGCATCCGGCCGATGCGCGCAGGCTCCTCGCCCTGATCCGCAAGACCACCGACAAGCCGGTCAAGTGGGTGGTGGTGACGCACGCGCACGGCGACCACTATCTCGGCAACCCCGTGTTCAAGGCCGAAGGCGCGACCATCGTCTCGCACCGGGACACGCGCGGCATGATGCAGAAGTATTACAAGGACGAGGTGCAGCGCCGGCAGGCTTATTTCAAGCGCTACAATCTCGACCCGGGCGAGCTGCAGATGGTGCTGCCCGAGGTTACCTTCGACACGCGTTTCACGATCCACCTCGGCGGGCGCGCGGTCGAGCTCATGCACTGGGGCGCGGCGCAGAACCCGGGGGACACGCTGATCCACTTCCCGCACGCGCGGACCCTGTTCCTCGGCGGGCCGTTCTCCCGCAGGAACTGGTCGAACTACTCGTTCACGCCGTCAGTGGAGAACTGGATCGCCGTGCTCAGGAAGGCGGCCGCGTTCGACGCGGATACGTTCATCGGCGGGCACGGTGACGTCTCGACCCGCGAGGACCTGCTCGAGTACGCGCAGATGCACGAGGATTTCCTGAAGGCGGTCAAGGCCGGCATTGCGGAAGGCAAGAATCGCGACGAGCTCGCCGACACGATCAAGATGCAGCAGTACGGCCACTACCGGAATTTCCACCGCATGCGCGGCTGGGTCTACGCGCTGCACCACCTGCTTACCACCGGCAAGCCGATGGCGGCCTATCCGTGACGGGTGAATGCGTAACAAGCGAAGGGCCGCGGATTCCGCGGCCCTTTCATTTTGCCTGCCATTGCCGTTCCAACTATTTGCGGGTAATCCAGTCAGTTCTTCATGCCCTGATTACCGCCGGCAGGCAAGCCCCGTTCCAACCTGTGCCTCAATGATGATGAGAACCTGCGAACCCTGGTTGGAACGGGGCAAGCCGCCCAAGTTTAGAGAAACAAGTTGGAACGGCACTAGCCTTCGACGTGGTGACGCGCGCCTGACGCGGCGGCGCGCAGCTGATTCTTCACGTCCTTGACGCCGGCAACCCGGGAGGCGATCTCGACCGCGTGCTTGTGCTCCTGGCCCGGATCCACCAGTCCCGCGAGGGTCGCAACGCCGTCCTCGCAGGTGATCGAGAACATCATCTTGCTGGTCCGCGCATCCTCGCGCAGTGCCGCCCGAATATGGGCGGACAGCGCGAGATTGCGGAACATGCGCATGGACTCCGGCGTCTCCTGGAACGTCGAGTCGTCGATCAGGCCCATCACTTCGTCGGCGCATTCCTCGATCGTTAGGCGCTCGGTGTTGAGCACCAGGTCGTACTGGTCGGAGTGCTGCCAGCTGATACCGAAGTGGCGGCGCGTGATCGCCCCGTGCGCTTCCTCTGAGAGCTTGATCTCGTTCACCACGAAGTCGCGGTCATCCGTGTTGAGCCGTTCCATCATCCGCTTCACGCGCACCTCCAGTGGGGCGCAGACGCGCACGGAAATCACGTGCAGCACCGGGCGCAACAGGTGGGTGGCCCCCCAGCCCCGGATCACGGCGACCTTGCCGCTCTCGGCCAGCGCGAAAGTCTCGTCGGCCGTGTAGATGGACAGGCTGGTCTTGTCCGTCGTCAGCCGCTCCCAGATCCCGGACCGGCCCTCCAGGAAGCGGATGACGTGGCTTTTCCTCAGGCGCATCTTGCTGGCGAGACTGTCTATGATCTCGTGATGCACCACCTGCTTGCTGAGGCGGTCTGCGATCGCCGCCGCGACATCCTTGCCGAGCGATCCCATTTCACGGGTCATCGCGATGAGTGGCATGGTCTCTCCCCCCAGCCAATGTGTGAGTGAACGAGGATATCACGCCAGCCCTGCCTGTAAACCCACGGACCGGATACGCGCCGGAACCGGCTATGATAGTCGGACCCAATCGTGGAATCCGCGGCGGCTGACGATGGCGAAGTGGCTGATAACCCTTGGAATCATCCTGGCGGCGCTGGGCCTGGCTTGGCCGCTGCTGGCGAAGCTCGGGCTGGGCAGCCTGCCCGGTGATGTGAAGCTGGAACGTAAGGGCTTTACCTTCTACTTCCCGATCACCACCAGCCTGATCGCTTCGGCGCTGATCACGCTGGTGCTGTGGATCTTCCGGCGCTAGCGCGCCGAAGCGCGGAGCGGAAAAACGGGGTGAATCGCCCAACCCGGAGCCGGCCACGGCTTCGGGAAGTTATCCCTGCAGGGCGCCTGAGTCAGCGCACGAAGCAGTTGGGATCGAACAACAGCTGGTCGCGCGGCACCGGGCTCTTGATTTCCTCGACGTAGGAACCGCCAGCACGAGCCGCCGGACAGCGACACCGATGTGTCAATAAGGAGTCAATGAGACGTCAATGAGAGGCGTCAATGACCGCGCCGCGCCCGGCGCACGTAACCAATCGCGCTGACGAAGAATGCGATCGCGAGCGCGATCTCGACGTGCGCAAGCCGCGCCGCGGTCCCGGAATCGCTCCAGGCGCGCACCGCGCCTTCGATGAAGTAGGCTAGAACGAGCAGCAGCGCCCATTGATAGGTGTAGACCCGCCCGCGCAGCACGCCGGTGAGCGGCGCAAGCAGCGGCACGGCCTTCAGCACCAGCCACGAGCCGCCGGGCCGCAGCGGCGCGAGCCACAACTCCCACGCGAGGCAGAGGAAGATGAGCGCGATCAGGCTCGAGCAGGCCGCGAGGTAGGCGATGCGGCCGGTCATGCTGCCGCCTCTGACAGAAGATCGGTTGATCCGAACTGATCGTGTCGGCGGCTGCGAGAGTTCGACCTGGTCGCATCCCCGGAAACCGGGGCCCCTGCTTCCCGGCTCATCTCGCTAGCTTCACGGCGATGCCCGCGAGCCGGCGCCCGAGCGCGATGCAGAGCCTGCGCTCGTGCTCGGTGATGGCCCGCTCGCCCGCGCCGCCGGCGTGGTGGCTGGCGCCATAGGGCGTCCCGCCCGACGTGGTGGCGGTGAGCTCCGGCTCCGTATAGGGCAGCCCCACGATCACCATGCCGTGGTGCAGCAGCGGCATCATCATCGAGACCAGCGTGGTCTCCTGGCCGCCGTGGAGGCTCGCGGTTGAGGTGAATACCGCGGCAGGCTTGCCCGCGAGCCTGCCATTCAACCACAGCTCACCGGTCGAATCCCAGAAGTATTTCATTGGCGCCGCCATGTTGCCGAAGCGCGTGGGCGAGCCCAGCGCGAGCCCGACGCATTCCTCGAGATCCTTCAATTCCGCGTACGGCGCGCCGGCCTCGGGTCTCGCGGGTGGCGCCGCGGGGCCGGCCGTCTCGCTCATCGCTGAGACCCTGGGCACGGTGCGAACCCGCGCCGCGCAGCCGGCGACCTGCTCTACGCCGCGCGCGACGAGCTGCGCCATCTCCTTCACCGCGCCGGTGTGGCTGTAGTAGAGGACGAGGATTTCCTTCATCGTGACCGCCAGGGTTCGAGAGTATTATATTGATACTGTCTGTCGCCGGGGACGGCATCGTGCCGATCATCACCGTCGCGCTGACGATGATCTCGGCGTTCCCGGTGTTCCGCGAGCTGATGCTGCATGTCCAGCAGTTCCTGGTCGGGAACATGCTGCCCGAGTCTGCCGAGTCCATCGCCGCCTACACCGAGCAGTTCGCCGAGAACGCGGCGAGGCTCACCGCCGTGGGCGTCCTGTGCCTGTTCGTCACCGTGCCCGGCCTTCACACCGTCGTGAAGCTTCCCGTGGACCGGATCGAGGCGACGCTCGACGCGATGAGCGCGGCGCATTGGGTAGGCAAGGTGGCGCGCGGGTGGACGCTCACGAAAGACGCGGCCGGAATCAGCGTGGCCGACGTCTACCACCAGTTCGTGTTTCGCGCCGGCGCCCGGCTGCCGGTGCGCCAGTCGGGGCAGGAACTCGACCGCCTCGCGCTCGAGCTGGCCGGGGGCGTCGAGAACAGTCTCAGGTTATCGCTCGAGGAGTTGTTCCGCCGGGCTGCCGCTGGCGGCGAGCCATCCGCCGTGGGCGATCAGCGGTCGGCCGCAAACGTTTTACGTCTCGGCTGATCGCCCGGGAATTCCAGCCGCTCAACCACGGTTTTCGGCGCGCGCGGCATCCGCGGTGTGCGTGGTGAAGTACCAGTCGCGCTGCCAGGCGCGCACCACCAGGCTGGGGTACTCGGGCTTGCCCAGGCTGCCGTTGTAGCGCCCGAGCGCGCGGTAGAGGTCGCCGCGCTCGATGTCCAGGTAGTGGCGCAGGATCACGCAGCCGTAGCGAAGATTGATGCGCAGATGGAAAAGGTTGTGATCCTTGTCGCCGATCAGCTTTACCCAGAACGGCATGACCTGCATGTAGCCGCGGGCGCCGGCGCGCGAGACCGCGTACTTGCGGAAATTGCTCTCCACCTGGATCAGCGCCAGCACCATCTGGGGATCGAGGCCGGCGCGCTTGGCTTCGTAATGCACCGTGACCAGGAATTCCTCGCGCTGCAGGCGGTCGGGCATGCGCTTCGCGAGGCGATTCGACATGGCGGCGAGCCAGCGCCTCGCTTCCACTTCGGTTTCGAACGCCAGAAACGGCGTGGCGTGATCGGCAACCGACTTGTGCAGCGCCGCCTGCACGCTGGCCGACAGGGGCTCGTAGGCCTGTGTGCCCGCATGCACTATCGCCGGGGCTGCGGCCACCAGCACCCACCCCAGCCCGAGTATGGCGCGAGTTATTCTCCGCACACCTTTGATTTCAACGATTGAACCGCGTCCTGCAAGGCGATGGGCTGGGCCTGGGCGTCGCGCCGACCCTGGTATTCGATACGCCCGTCCTTGAGTCCGCGCTCCCCGATCACCACGCGGTGGGGGATGCCGATCAGCTCCATGTCGGCAAACATGACGCCCGGGCGCTCGTTGCGGTCGTCGAGCAGCACGTCGATGCCGGCGGCGATGAGGTCGCGGTAGAGCTGCTCGGTGGTATCGCGCACCTGGGCGCTCTTGCCCATCCCGATCGGCACGATCGCCAGATCGAACGGCGCCATCGCTCGCGGGAAGATGATGCCGCGCTCGTCGTGGTTCTGCTCGATTGCGGCGGCGACGATGCGGGATACCCCGATGCCGTAGCAGCCCATTTCCATGACTTTCGGCTTGCCGCTCTCGTCAAGAAAGGTGAGGCCCATGGCGTCCGAATACTTGGTTCGCAGCTGGAAAATGTGCCCGACCTCGATGCCGCGGAGGATCTCGAGCCGGCCCTTGCCGTCGGGACTTGGGTCTCCCGCCACCACGTTGCGGATGTCGGCCACCACCGGTTCCGGGAAATCGCGCGCGATGTTGGCGCCGGTATAGTGATGATCGTTCTGGTTGGCGCCGACGACGAAATCAGCCATCGCCGCGACGGCCCGGTCGGCGATGACGGTGCCCTTGAACCCGGCCGGGCCCAGCGACCCGGGGTCCGCTCCGAACAGCGCGCGGATCGCCTCCACGGAGGAAAAGGCGACCGGCTTCTTCACCTGCTCGAGCTTGCCGGCCTTGATGAGATTCAGCTCGTGATCGCCGCGCACCATCAGGAGCGCCGGCCTGCCTTCGACGCCGTCCAGTACCACCGCCTTTACCGTGCGCTCGGCCGGGATCTTCAGGAACGCGCACAAATCGGCGATGGTTTTGACGCCCGGCGTGTGCACTTTCTGGAGTGCCTCCTTCGCGGCGTGCCGCGCCGCCGCGGGCGCCATCGCTTCCGCGAGATCGACGTTGGCGGCGAAGTCGGAGGCCGGGCAGTACGCGATCGCGTCCTCGCCGGAGTCGGCCAGCACGTGGAACTCGTGCGAGCCGGTGCCACCGATCGCACCGGTGTCGGCGGCGACCGCGCGGAACTTGAGCCCCAGCCGCGTGAATATGCGGGTGTAGCAGTCGACCATCGCGCGGTAAGTCTCGTCGAGACTCGCCTTGCCGGCGTGGAAAGAGTAGGCGTCTTTCATCACGAACTCGCGCGCCCGCATTACGCCGAAGCGCGGCCGGATCTCGTCGCGGAACTTGGTCTGGATCTGATAGAGGTTGAGCGGCAACTGCCGGTAGCTCCTGACCTCCTGCCGCACCACGTCGCTCACCACCTCCTCGTGCGTCGGCCCGAAGCAGAAATCGCGCTGATGCCGGTCCTTGATGCGCAGCAGCTCCGGCCCGTATTGCTCCCAGCGCTTCGATTCCTGCCACAGCTCGGCCGGCTGCACCGCCGGCATGGCGAGCTCGATCGCGCCGGATGCGTTCATCTCCTCGCGCACGACCGCTTCCACCTTGCGCAGCGCGCGCAGGCCCAGGGGCATCCAGGTATAGATCCCCCGGGCGAGCTGCTTGATCATTCCCGCGCGCAGCATCAGGCGGTGGCTCACCACCTCGGCATCGGACGGGGTTTCCTTGAGGGTAGAGAGCAGGAATTGCGTGACGCGCATGGCTGGGAACCTATCTCAATAAACGCTATTCTACCAACCCGTTCTCCTTTTCACGGCGTCTGCTTACGTCGGCATGAACTTCTTTTCCCGATGGCGATGGGGCCGCTCGGTGGTGGACGCCGGGTCGGTGTACGTCACGGAGAAGTTCGGGGTGCGGTCGCTGCATATCGCCAGCGACACCATCCAGAGCTCGATGCGGCTCGCGCGCCCCAACGATCTCGAACTCGCCTATACGCGCAGCATGATGGGGTTCCTGCTGTTCCACCCCGCGCCGAGGCGCGTGCTGCTGGTGGGGCTGGGCGGCGGCTCGCTCGCCAAGTTCGTCTACCACCGCATGCCGGAGACGGAGTCGGAAGTGCTGGAGATCAACCCGGACGTGGTGTCGATTGCGCGGCGTTTCTTCCAGGTGCCCGCGTCCGACGAGCGCTTCACGATCCGGGTGTGCGACGGCGCGGAATTCGTCGCGCGCGAAGGGCCGGGCTACGACGCGATCCTGGTGGACGGCTACGATGGCGATTCCCTGGTCGAAGCGCTTTCGTCGCGCGCGTTTTTCGGGGCCTGCCTGCGCCGGTTGAACGCCCGCGGCGTGCTGGTGGTGAATTTATGGGGGTCGGACCGCAAGTTCAACGATTACGTCCAGCGCATCGAGGCGGCACTTCCCGCGGGCACGTTGTGCCTGCCGGCCGAGAAGCCGGGCAACATCGCCACGTTTGCGTTCCGCGACCCGCCGGGGAATCCGCGCTGGGACGAGCTCGAGGCCAGAGCACGCGAGCTCGAGGCGCGCTACGGACTCGAGTTCGGCAAGTTCGTGAAGGGGCTGCGCAAGATGAATCGCTGCGACGACGGGCGCCTCTATGTATCCGGCGAGGCGTGACGGGT
>CAYYZZ010000002.1:0-39663 GCA_964476235.1 uncultured Streptomycetaceae bacterium
TATCCAACGGTAATCCAGGGGCTGGCACGAGTTTTGGCCCATGGCTTTGTCGCTCACCTTGCCCATATTCCCGATAGGGGCGGCGGCTCGCTTCGCGCCCTGAGCCAAAATCGTGACAGCGCATCGCGCGTTTCATCATGTTAGGGGCTCTAGCGGGCTCCCGGGGCATGGGTTGAAAGGGGACGAAGCGGCCGCCAGAACTTGAGCAGATCGATGGGGGTCGCTTCGAAGCGCTCGCAGGCGCGCGGATGCAGGGCAACCACGGCAAGCCCGTCGAGGTCGCGCCGGCGCAGCGCCGAGAGCAGCGGCGCGAACCAGGCGCGCTCGATTTCCGCGAGCGCCTGCCGCCAGGCCTGGTCATCGCCATAGCGCGCGGCTGACGCTTCCGCCACGATGAGAGTGCGCGCGGCCCGGTCCGCGGTTGACGGCTGCCGGTCCGGCACGCCGTCGGGGACCGTCGTTTTTGCGCCGATTCTGGTGGCGAGGGCAAGGGCGAGGACGTTCGCGCCCCCCACGTGCGAGAAATGCTGCCCGGGAACGGGCCGCCGCCCGCCGCCCCACAGCCACACGCTGTTGATCGGCAGTTCCCTGCGGGATTCCCGGCGCTGGTTCACCGGATGCTCGTGCAGCAGCATCTGGATCTCGTTGAGCGTCCGCCGCCAGCGCAGGCCGTCCTCGCCGGAGGGCAGGGCGCCGGCGATATCCCGGCCCGCCGCCTGTGAGATCTCGCGCGTTGCGAGGCGCGGCGTGCCGGGCGCGCGCAGATACCACCGCGCCGGGTGCGGCGCTTGGAAAACCAGGCCATCGCCGGCAAAGTGGCGGTTGAGAAGCGCGATGAGTTCGGCCGCGTCTTCCGCGCCGGGTTTCAGCGCTTCGGGATCGATCAGCGTCAGCCGGTCCCGGCGGGGAGCCAGGTGAACCGGGTCGGCGCGCAGCCAGTAATCGTCGCCCGCATCGCCGCCGTCGAAATCGAGCGTGATCGGCGCGACGGGCCAGTCCTGCTGGCGCTCGACCTCGAAAGCCTGGCACAACCACGCTTCGAGGCCGAGAGGGGGAAAGCTTTGGCGCCGGGCGCGCGAAAGAAGCCGTGCAAGCGCCGGTAATTCCAGTTCCCGGTACGCCCCCTCGCCGTCGTCGCGCGGCCAGAACAGATCGGGAACGAGCAGGGTAACGTGCATGATGGAGGCACTCGCAGTGTAGCACTAGCAGCCTGTCGGACGTACCGTATCGACAGGCTGCTAATAGCAAGACCGCCTCGAACCGGCAAATTCCTGGCGGTTTGGCGCGGCGCAACGCGCTGTGGCACACTGCGACATTCCCCATTTTCCCTTTCAGCCCGCCGCAGTGTCGTACGAATTCTTCATCGGCCTTCGCTACACGCGCGCCAAGCGGCGCAATCACTTCATCTCCTTCATCTCGCTCATCTCGGTGGCCGGCATCGCGCTCGGCATGACGGTGCTGATCACGGTGCTGTCCGTGATGAACGGCTTCCAGCGCGAGATCCGCACGCGGATACTCGGCGTGGCTTCCCACGTGCAGTTGAGCGGCGCGGGCGGGACGCTGGGCGACTGGAAGCGTGTCGCCAGCGAGGCTACGCGCCACGATCAGGTGCTGGCCGCGGCCCCGTACGTTACCGCGCAAGGGTTGCTGACCAACGGCTCGGCGGTGCGGGGCGCGTTCGTGCGCGGCGTCCTGCCGGAGCAGGAGGAGCGCGTCGCGGATATCGGGCGGCACATGAGGAGCGGCCGCCTCGATAACCTGAAGCCGGGCGAGTACGGCGTCGTGCTGGGCGTCGAGCTCGCGCGGGCGCTGGGAGCGGTGCAGGGCGACAAGGTGGTGATGGTCGCGCCGCAGGGGCAGGTGACGCCGGCCGGCGTCATTCCGCGGCTGCGGCAGTTCACGGTGGTGGGCATCTTCGGGGTGGACCATTACGAGTACGACTCCGGCCTTGCGCTGGTCCACGTCGAGGACGCGCAGCGCCTGTTCCGCCTGGGCGAGGCGGTGTCCGGGGTGCGGCTGAAGCTGAAGGACCTGTTCGAGGCGACGCGCGTCGCGCGCGATCTGTCGCGCTCGCTCGGCCCCGATGTTTACGCCAGCGACTGGACCCAGCAGCACGCCAACTTCTTCCGCGCGGTGCAGATCGAGAAGCGGATGATGTTCATCGTGGTGATCCTGATCATCGCGGTGGCGGCGTTCAATATCGTATCGAGCCTGGTGATGGTGGTCACCGACAAGCAGGCGGACATCGCGATCTTGCGCACGCTGGGGGCCGCGCCCTCCAGCATCACCAGGATCTTCATCATCCAGGGCACGCTGATCGGCGTCGTCGGCACGCTGCTGGGGCTTGCCGGCGGCATTGCGCTCGCGCTCAACGTCGAGACGGTGGTGCCGTTCATCGAGAGCCTTTTCGGCATCAAGTTTCTCTCCAAGGACGTTTACTACATCAGCGATTTGCCGTCCGAGCTGCAGATGCCCGATGTGCTGATTACCGCCTTGGTCTCGTTCGCGTTGTCGCTTGCCGCGACGATCTATCCGAGCTGGCGCGCGGCGAAGATCAATCCAGCGGAGGCCCTGCGCTATGAGTAGCGCGCAGCCGGTGATTTCCTGCCGCAATCTCCGCAAGACGTTCCATCAGGGCAAGGTGGCAGTGCCGGTGCTGGCGGGGGTGGATCTTGACGTCGCGGCGGGAGAGCGCGTGGCGATCGTGGGCGCCTCAGGCTCAGGCAAGAGCACGCTGCTCCATCTGCTCGGCGGACTGGACGACGCCACGCAGGGCGAGGTGAGGGTGCTGGGGCAGGACCTGAGCCATCAGAGCGAGGCCGAACGCGGCGTGACGCGCAACCGCTCGCTGGGCTTCGTCTACCAATTCCATCATCTGCTGCCGGAATTCTCCGCGCTGGAGAACGTGGCGATGCCGCTGCTTATCCGGCGCGTGGAAAAAGGCGCGGCTTACGGCGAGGCGGCGGGCCTGCTGCAGCGGGTCGGTCTCGATCACCGCCTTGCGCATCGTCCCGGGGAACTCTCGGGCGGCGAGCGTCAGCGCGCCGCCCTCGCTCGGGCACTGGTGACGCGGCCGGCCTGCGTGCTGGCGGACGAACCCACCGGCAATCTCGACCGGCACACGGCGGAAGCCGTGTTCGAGCTGATGCTCGAGTTGAATCGCAGCAGCGGGACGAGCCTCGTGATCGTGACGCATGACCCCGAGATCGCGCGGCGGGCCGATCGCATCTTGCGGCTGGTGGACGGCGTCTTGCATCCAGAGGCGTGACCCGTGATTCGTGAATCGTGATTCGACCTCTTATTCCCTCTCCCCTGCGGTGGGGGAGAGGTCAGGGTGAGGGGGGACGCTCGATTCACGAATCACGATTCACGAATCACGGGGTTCATCAGGAACGTTCGCAGCAAACCGGACTGGGTGACTTCTTCGTAAACGGCAGGGTCTTGCAGGGCCTGGGTCAGTATGAAGTGCGGCGCGCCGCGCTTGATGAACTGGGGCGCGAGGATGCCGGTGGCGATGACCGCGAGACCCGTGAAGATCCAGCCGATGAGCGCCAGCACCACGCCGATCCCCAGCACCGGCATCATCACGAACGGCAGCAGCAGGCGCGCCGAAAGATAGCGCGCTGCGGCTTTCGGGTCGATCTCGACCTTGATCCCGCCGCGCGCGTGGGCGGCGGTGAATTCGCTGTGAGTCATGTCTTGCAGTCGCAGATAAAGCGACTCAGGTGAAGCGTCTCAGATAAAGCGTCGCAGGTGATTCGTCCCAAGAAAAGCGTCTTTCCGAGACGCCTTATCTGAGACGTCTTATCTGAGACGTCCTATCTGAGACGTCCTATCTGAGACGCCTTATCTGAGACGTCTTATCTGAGACGCTTCACCTGGGACGCCTTCAGTATTCGACCGGTATCGGATCCAACGAGCGCCACAGATACCAGGTGGCCACCGAGCGCCACGGCGCCCAGGCAGTGCCGATTTTCTGCATGCGCGTGAAGGTCAGAGGACGGCCGCGGTTGTAGTGCAGCCGCATCGCCCGTTGCAGGCCGAGGTCGGCGAGCGGCAGCACGTCGGGGCGGGCGAGGTGGAACATCAGGAACATTTCCGCCGTCCAGCGGCCGATGCCTTTCACCTGCGTCAACTCCCCGATCAGGATCTCGTCATCGAGCGCGGGCCAGCGCGCGGCGTCGAGCGTGCCGCCACGGAACTTGCCGGCGAGATCCTTCAGATAGCCGGCCTTCTGGCCGGACAGGCCGCAGTTGTGCAGGGTCGGTTTGCGGACGCGGGACAGGGTCTCCGGCGTCACCGTTCCGAGCCGGCCGGCGAGCCGGTCCCAGACGCTTTGGGCCGCCTTCACCGAGATCTGCTGGCCGACGATGGAACGGGCAAGCGTCGAGAACGCATCGCCGCGGCTGCCGAGCGCGAGGCCCTGGAACCGCGCAATCAGTTCACTCAGCACCGCGTCGCGCTCGGCGAGCTCGCGGGTCGCCTGCGGCCAGTAGTCGGGTGTTTTCATCGTGTGTTTATTAGCCGCAAAGGCGCAAAGCCGCAGAGAACTTTCAACAAAATGTGTCTATTATTAATTAAGTTAAATCTCGGCGCCTCTGCGTCTCTGTGGCGTGTTATTGATTTCTTTTACGGTGCCGGCGCCGGCGCTGCCAGGCGCAGCGCACGTAAAGCCGCCAAGTCCAGTCAACCGCGAAATAGCCGGCGAGCGCGAGCAGCAGCGCGAGCAAAGGCAGGCCGATCGCCAGCGGCTTGCCGACGGATCCGAGCCATTCCAGCGCCGTCGGCAGCCATTCGCTGAAACCCTTGTCTTCCAGGCCGAATGCGAGCGGATGCAGCGCGCCGTCGGTTTGCAGCAGGGCAAGTTGTCCGAGCTTGAAGGCGACGTAGTAGAGCGGAACGATGGTGAGTGGATTGGAGTAGAGCGTCACCAGCGCCGCGATCGGCAGATTGACCCGGCCTGCAATCGCAAGCAGGGCGGCCGCGGTGAACTGGACCGGGTTGCTGCCCGGGATGAGGCCCGCGAACAGGCCGGCCGCGACGCCGCCCGCCACCGACCTGCGGTGCAGGTGCCACAGGTTGTGGTGCTGGAGCCACGGCCCGAACCGCGCGATGGTGCGGTTCGCCCTGATGGAATCATGGCTGGGCAGGATTTTTCGAAGGAACTTGCGGGGCATGCGTGATCGGTCGCGTATCGTACGCGGCCGATAAGATTTTACTCAATTTGGGTTCGTTTTCACGCTAATTCCTCAGGCGGTTTAGTTGTCAGCAGCCGGTCGGGGGTCAAATTAGCCCGCATGCCGCAGGCGTTTGCCCGCGCGGCTTGATCGCATGCCCCCAAGTCCGCGTACTCATGAAGCTTGCGGGCTGAGGTGTCCACCGGCGCGCGCTTCGCGCGTTACGGGGCAATGAGGCTCAACGTTCTCTGCTTCGTGGCGGGGGCCTGGTGGCTGCAGCAGCAGGCCGTGCTGCCCGATGCCGGCTGGGCGTGGGCGCTGGGAGCGGTTGGCCTTGCCGTAACCGCAGCGCGACCCGAGCGCGGGGCGCTGCGCCTGCTGCGCGGGCTGCTCGTGAAATCCGCGTGCTTCGCCCTGGGTTTTTCGTGGGCGGCGTGGTGCGCGCAACAGAGGCTGGCGGACGCCCTGCCGGCGGAATGGGAAGGGCGCAATATCGCCGTCGTCGGCGTCGTGGCCGGGTTGCCGCAGGCATACGATCGGGGCGTTCGCTTCGAGTTCGACATCGAGCGCGTGCTGACCCCGGGCGCGCGCGTGCCGCAGCATATTGTGCTGTCGTGGTGGGGCACCCCGGCGCGCGACGACCGGCCCGCCACCTTTCCGTCGCTCGAGCCGGGCGAGCGCTGGCTGTTGACGGTGCGGCTGAAGCGCCCGCACGGGACCGCCAACCCCCATGGCTTCGACTACGAGGCGTGGCTGTTCGAGCGCAACCTGCGCGCAGCCGGTTATGTGCGGCCGAAGACGGCCCGCGAGCGGCTGGCGACGATGGTGCACGAGCCCAGGTACTGGGTCGAGCGCGCCCGCGGGGCAATCCGCTCGCGCATCCAGGCCGCGTTGCCGGATGCGCCGTACGCCGGCGTCATCGCCGCGCTCGCGATCGGCGACCAGCGCGCCATCCCTCCGGAACAGTGGCAGACCTTCACCCGCACCGGCGTCAACCACCTGATGAGCATCTCGGGGCTGCACGTCACCATGGTCTCGGGCCTCGTGTTCGCGCTGGTCTACGGCCTGTGGCGCCGCATTCCCCGGCTCACGCTGGCATTGCCGGCGCTTAAGGCCGCCGCGGTCGGGGCGCTGGGTGCCGCGCTGCTCTACGCGCTGCTCGCGGGTTTCGCCGCGCCGGCACAGCGCACCGTTTACATGCTGGCCGTGGTCGCGGCCGCGCTTTGGCTGGGCGTCATCGAATCGGCTTCGGTCGTGCTGTGCGTGGCGCTCCTCGTCGTCGTGGTGATCGACCCCTGGGCGGTGCTGGCGCCGGGATTCTGGCTATCCTTCGGCGCGGTCGCCGTGATCATGTACGTCACGGCAGGCCGCATCGGCCGCGAGCATTGGCTTGCGAGCTGGGCCAGGGTGCAGATCGCGGTGACGCTGGCGCTGATCCCGCCGCTGCTGGCGATGTTCCAGCAGGTATCGATCGTCTCGCCGCTCGCCAACGCCGTGGCGATCCCGGTGGTCAGCCTGATCGTCGCGCCGCTGGCGCTGATCGGGGTCGCGCTGCCGTTCGACCTCGTCCTGCAGTGCGCGCATCTCGTGATGAGCGGGTGCATGGCGCTGCTCGAGTGGTTGAGCACGCTGCCTGACGCCGTGTGGCAGCAGCACGCGCCCCCGGCGTGGGCCGTGATCGTTGCGGTCGCGGCGCTGGCCTGGCTGCTCGCCCCGCGCGGGCTGCCCGCGCGCTGGCTGGGCGTGATCGGGCTGCTGCCGTTATTCGCGGTGGCGCCGGGCGTGTTGAGGGCAGGAGACGTCGAGGTCGTCGTGCTGGACGTCGGACAAGGCTTATCCACGGTGGTTCGCACCGCGAAACATGCACTGCTCTACGATGCAGGCCCTGCGTTCGGGCCGGGTGCGGACAGCGGCAGCCGCATCATCGTTCCCTACTTGCGGGCAGTCGGCGTCGATCGGCTCGACGGCATGATCGTCACGCATGACGATGACGATCACTCGGGCGGGGCGGCATCGGTGCTGCAGGCGGTACCGGTGGCCTGGCTGCTGACCTCGCTACCCGACCTCGACCCCCTGGTAGTGCAGGCCAATCCGGCTATGCGTTGCGAGGCGGGGCAGCAGTGGGAATGGGACGGCGTGCGTTTCGAGGTGCTGCACCCGACACGAGCGAGCTATGGCGACCCCGCGGTCAGGGATAACGACCGCGGTTGCGTGCTCAAGGTCGAGGCGCCAGGCGGCCGGGTCCTGCTCCCCGCCGACGTCGAGCGCCGTACCGAAGAGGAGTTGCTGCTCCGCTCGTTGGGCCGTCTGCCGGCCGATGTGCTGCTGGCGCCGCACCACGGCAGCCGCACTTCATCGATCCCCGCGTTCGTGCAAGCGGTCGGCCCACAGTTGGTGGTGTTCCCGGCGGGCTATCGCAACCGACTGGGGCATCCCCACCGCGAAGTGGTGGAGCGCTATCGGAACGCTGGCACGCGGATTTACCGCACCGATCGCGACGGTGCCGTGACCATCGCGGTCCACGCGGAAGGCACGATCAGTGTCACGCCGTACCGCGCCGTCTATCGCCGCTACTGGCAGACGCCGCTGTTCGGGGATCCTGTCCCGGATCCCCTGGAATTCGGAATGCAGAATGATGAATGATGAGCGGACGGCACCGACGCCGGTTCCATTAACTCATTATTCCTCATTCACTTTCACTCAGTGAGAGTGAGTGAAAGTCCGGTCACGCCCGGCAAGCCTTCGTAACGCGAGGACCAGGTTTCGCCGGGCTTGATCGGCATTGCCGCGGTGAGCGTGCCGGTGGTGATCACCTCTCCCGCTGCGAGCGGCTCGAACTGCGGCTGGTGCGCGAGTACGCCGGCCAGGTGGGCGAGCGCGGACGCCGGGTGGCCGAGCGCGTTGGCGCCGATGCCTTGATCCACCGCTTTTTCATCCCGGCTGAGCGTTACCCGGCAGTCCCGCAATTGGCGGGTCAGCGCGGGGATCTCCGTGGGCAGGAGCGGGATCGGCGCGCCGACGATCAACCGCCAGTGGAAGGAAAAATCAGCCGCCGATTCGGCAGGCCCGAATTTCCAGCCGGCGAAATGACAGTCCACGATCTCGAAGCTCGGCGCCAGCCACTCGATCGCCTCCAGAACCCGCGCCGGGTCGTTGACGCCCGCCGGCAGGGGCGCCTTGAGCTTGAACGCGATCTCGGGCTCGAGCCGCGGCTGCACGCTGCCTCCAAGCGAGACGGTGGCGCGATGACCGTCTGCGAACTGCACGGTTCGATCGTAGACATGCGCCCAGATCGGTGCGGTGGCGCCGTATTCCGCCCAGATTTTGCGATTGGTGAAGCCGATCTTGCGCCCGACGGTCTTCTCGCCGCGCGCCCGCCGCAGCCTGACAATCTCGGCCGCGACCCGGTACGCCGCATCCCAGTCAAAATGCGGATTGCGCTCGATGATCGAAGGAATGACCTTGCCCTGATCGAGCGCGTCGATCAGCTCTCCGACGACGATTCTGGAAAAATACACCGGGAAGCCGCCTCAATTCGCGCAACGTAACCCGATATTATGGTGCCCCGACGCCGGATTGCGCGACAGGGTGCGCCCGCGCTGAGTGGTGGTGATCTCCTCGGCGGGGGAATCGTGCCCGCCGCCGCGCGTGCCGCGCACCGGGCCCGCCGCCGCATCCTCCCGGCCGTCTTTCGCGTCGTAGGGGTAGGGACGGTACGCGCTGGAGACCCATTCCCAGGCGTTGCCGGCCATGCCGTGCACGCCGTACGGGCTCGCGCCGGCGGGGAATGCATCCACCCGCGCGGTTTCGTTGAAGCGCGCGGAGAACTGCGCGCGCGTGCGATCCGGAGCGGAATTGCCCCACGGATAGCGCCTGCCGTCCGCACCGCGCGCCGCTTTTTCCCATTCCGCCTCCGTCGGCAGCCGCTTGCCGCGCCAGGCGCAGTAGTCGCGCGCCCCGGCCCAGGTCACTTCCACGACGGGATGGTTTTCGTAGCCTTTGTCGGCGCCCCACCGGTCCCCGATCCGGTGAATTCTTGCGTCCGGGTCGTCGAAATCGAACAGGCGCTCGCCTTTCGGGTTGTGCGTCCCGACCGCATTCAGGAATTCGGCGAAACGGGCATTGGTGACGGGGTGGCGATCGATGAGGAATGCGGCGAGGGTCAGTGGGTGGGCAGGACGCTCGTCGGCAGGGCCCTGATCGCTGCCCATGGTGAACGCACCGGTGGGAATCTCGATCATGCCTTCGGGCACGGCCGCGAGCGCCGTGCCGGCGCCGGCGATGAAGGCAAGCGCAGCGAGAGCCAGCCTCATCAAATCCCTTCCACCAGCAACATGCGCGTGCTTGCGGCCCGGTTGCGGATTTCGCACGCAGCCCGGTATTGCGGCGAGTCGTGCCATTCCTTCGCGCGCTCGATGCCGGGGAACTCGATGACGACGATGCGCTGCGGCTTCCAATCGCCGTCGAGGACTTCGAACTTGCCGCCGCGCACCGGGAATTTTCCGCCGTAGGCGGCGACCGAGGCGCCTGCCAGCTTGCGGTAGTCCTCTATCCTCACCGGGTCGGTCACGGTCATTTCGACGATCACATATGCCGCCATCGCTTGCTCCCGTTTTGTCTTACAACCCCCTGATTTTATTTGAAGCAGCGGCTCGATTCCGATAAAATGCGAAGCCTCCAAGCTTCCAGGCGCGTAGCTCAGATGGTTAGAGCGCATCCTTGACATGGATGAGGTCGTTGGTTCGATTCCAATCGCGCCTACCAGATGTTAAATCCGGACGCGTGCGCCGGGCTGACTAGTGTGCCGGAGCGCGGAGCAGGGGCCCCTTTTTTGGGGATGCGACCGCACAGGCACACAGGCGATCGACGTGATGCGGCTGGTTTCGAGCGATAGCCTTTCAGAGATCGCCGCGCGTTCGAACGGACGCTTAGGGCGCGGGAGCCGCGGCTCCCGTACATGGCCCCGCCGTTCAACGCGCGGTATTGTTTTAGCGCCATGAATTGATTATGCCGGACATTCGCCTTCCCGACGGATCGGTCAGGAAATTCGACCAGCCCGTGACCGTGGCCGAGCTCGCGCAGAGCATCGGCCCGGGGCTCGCGCGCGCCGCGCTCGCGGGCAGGGTCAACGGCAAGCTGGTGGATACGTCCCACCGCATCGAATCCGACGCGGAGGTCGTGATCATCACCGAGAAGGACCGCGAGGGCCTGGAACTCCTGCGGCATTCCACGGCGCATCTCCTGGCGCACGCGGTGAAGCAGCTGTTCCCCGACGCACAGGTCACCATCGGCCCGGTGATCGAGGACGGCTTCTATTACGATTTTGCCTACAAGCGGCCGTTCACGCCGGAAGACCTCGCCGCCATCGAGAAGCGCATGCAGGAGATCGCGAAGCGCGACATCAAGGTCGAGCGGCAGGTGATGCCGCGCGACGAGGCGGTGAAGTTCTTCAAGGACCAGGGCGAGCACTACAAGGCCGAGATCATCGCGGCGATCCCCAGCGGCGAGACGATCTCGCTCTACCGGCAGAACAACTTCATCGACCTGTGCCGGGGGCCGCACGTGCCGTCGACCGGCAAGTTGAAGGTGTTCAAGCTGATGCGGGTGGCGGGCGCCTACTGGCGCGGCGACTCGAAGAACGAGATGCTGCAGCGGATTTACGGCACCGCGTGGGGAAAGAAGGAGGACCAGGACGCCTACCTGCACCGGCTCGAGGAAGCGGAAAAGCGCGACCATCGCAAGCTCGGCAAGCAGCTCGAGCTGTTCCATACCCAGGACGAGGCGCCGGGCATGGTGTTCTGGCATCCCAGGGGCTGGGTGATCTGGCAGCGCATCGAGCAATACATGCGGCGCATCCTCGACGAGAACGGCTATTCCGAGGTGCGGGCGCCGCAGGTGCTCGACGTCTCGCTGTGGAAGCGCTCGGGGCACTGGGACAATTTCCGCGAGAACATGTTCTTCACCGAATCGGAGTCGCGCGATTACGCGGTGAAGCCGATGAACTGCCCGGGGCACGTCCAGATCTTCAACCAGGGGCTGAAAAGCTACCGGGACCTGCCGCTGCGGCTCGCCGAGTTCGGCTCCTGCCACCGCAACGAGCCGTCCGGCGCCCTGCACGGGCTGATGCGGGTGCGGGGCTTTACCCAGGACGATGCCCACATTTTCTGCACCGAGGCCCAGGTCGAGCCGGAAGTGATCCGCTTCATCGACCTGTTGCAGCGCGTCTATGCCGATTTCGGCTTCGACGAGATCCTGGTCAAGTTCTCCACCCGTCCGGCGAAGCGCGTCGGCACCGACGAGCAGTGGGACAAGGCCGAAGCGGCGCTGAAGGTGGCGCTCGACCGCAAGGGCCTGAAATACGACCTGCAACCCGGGGAGGGGGCGTTCTACGGCCCCAAGATCGATTTCTCGCTCAAGGACAGCCTCGCCCGGGTGTGGCAGTGCGGCACCATGCAGCTCGATTTTTCGATGCCGGGCCGGCTCGGGGCCGAGTACGTCGGGGAGGACAACGCGCGCCATGTGCCGGTGATGCTGCACCGGGCGGTCCTGGGTTCCTTCGAGCGTTTCATCGGCATCCTGATCGAGCACTACGCGGGGGCGATGCCGGTGTGGCTCGCGCCGGTCCAGGTGGTGGTGATGAACATCACCGAGCATCAGTCGGACTACGCGAACCGCATCAGGGACGGGCTCCGGCAGGCCGGTTTGCGCGCCGTGGCCGACTTGAGGAATGAGAAAATTTCCTATAAAATTCGGGAACATAGTCTGCAAAAGCTGCCCTACCAGGTCATCGTCGGTGACAAGGAAAAGGCGGCGCAACAGGTTGCCGTGCGCACCCGCAAGGGCGAGGATCTCGGCCAGATGAGTCTGGCCGATTTCGTCTCAAGGCTCAGGGCCGAGGAAGCCCGGCTGGGACGCGCGGCGCAAGAGTAACGGGGCAGCGGAGGGCTACATCGCACAGGAAAAGGAACCGCGGATCAACGGCGAGATCAACGCGCCGGAAATCCGGTTGATAGGGGCCAACGGCGAGCAGGTCGGCGTAGTGAGTCTGGCCGCGGCCAACAAGCTGGCCGAAGAAGCCGAGCTCGATCTCGTCGAGATCGCACCCACAGCGGTGCCGCCGGTGTGCCGCGTCATGGATTACGGGAAATACAAGTACCGTGAGGCCAAGAAGCGCCACGAGGCGAAGCTCAAGCAGAAGCAGATCATCGTCAAGGAGATCAAGTTCCGTCCCGGCACCGACGAGGGCGATTACAAGATCAAGCTGCGCAACCTGACGCGCTTCCTGGAAGAGGGCGACAAAGCCAAGATCACCCTGCGCTACCGTGGACGCGAGATGGCGCACCAGGAGCTGGGGGTGCGCCTGATCGAGCGGGTGAGGGGCGACCTCGAGTCGTACAGCGTAGTGGAACAGTACCCGAAGATGGAAGGCCGCCAGCTGATCATGGTGCTGGCGCCGAAGAAAACCGGCAAGCCTGCACAGAAGGCCGCCGTGAAGACGGGAGCGCTGAAGAAGAAAGCGGCGGCTCCCGCGAAAGCAGCAGCCACCGAGCCCGCGGCGGAAGCCGAGGCCGGTGTTGCGAAGAAGTAGTTTCGAGAAGAAGTAGTTGTCCGGGTTTCAAGACCTCCACCCGGAGGCACCCGGCGCTATGTCAAAAAGGAGTTGTCATGCCGAAGTTGAAGACCAAGCGCGGCGCCGCCAAGCGCTTCCGCAAGCGCGCCGGCGGAAGCATCAAGCGCGGCAAGGCGTTCCTGCGCCACATCCTCACCAAGAAGAACACCAAGCGCAAGCGTCACCTGCGCGGTGGCACCAATGTGCATCACGCGGACCAGGCATCGGTCCGCGTGATGCTCCCCTACTAAGGAGGACACTATGCCACGAGTAAAACGCGGCGTCACCGCCCGCGCCGCACACAAGAAGGTCCTCCAGCGCGCCAAGGGATTCCGCGGCCGCCGCAAGAACGTGTTCCGCATCGCCAACGAAGCGGTGATGCGGGCCGGGCAGTACGCCTACCGCGACCGCCGCGACCGCAAGGGCGAGTTCCGCGCGCTGTGGATCGCGCGCATCAATGCCGCCGCCCGCGAGCACGGCATGAGCTACAGCCGCTTCATGAACGGTCTGAAGAAGGCGGCAGTCGCCGTGGACCGCAAGGTGCTGGCCGACATCGCCGTGCTCGACAAGCCGGCGTTTTCGAAGTTCGTTGAAAAGGCCAAAGCGAGCCTCGGCGCCTGAGCCACAACGTCCGGAAAAGGGAGGCTCTCCGGCCTCCCTTTTTTTCTGGAATACCGGAATGCACGCACATGCAGGATCCCGACGCCATCGCAAATGAGGCGCTCGCGCTGTTCGCGGGTATCGAGGATGCCGACCAGCTCGAGCAGGCCAAGGCGCGCTACCTCGGCAAATCCGGTGCGCTGACCCAGCTTCTCAAGGGGCTCTCCAAGCTGCCGGCGGCGAAACGCCCGGCGTTCGGCAGCCGCGTCAACGCCGCCAAGGATAAGCTGGAGGCAGCGCTGGAGGAGCGGCGCGCCCGCATCCGGGCAGGCCAACTCGAGACCCGGCTGTCCGGGGAGAAGCTCGACGTTACGCTGCCGGGCCGCGGCCTTGCCCTCGGCGGGTTGCATCCGGTGACGCGCACCCTGGAGCGCATCGAGGCGCTGTTCCGCTCGATGGGGTTCGAGGTGGCCGATGGCCCCGAGATCGAGACCGACTACTACAATTTCACCGCGCTCAACCAGCCGGAGAACCACCCGGCGCGCTCGATGCACGACACTTTCTATCTCGCTGATGGAAAGCACCTGCTGCGCACGCACACCTCGCCGATCCAGATCCGCTACATGGAGAGCCATCGCCCGCCGGTGAAGATCATCGCGCCGGGGCGGGCCTACCGCGTGGATTCGGACGCCACCCACTCGCCGATGTTTCACCAGATCGAAGGCCTGTGGGTGGACGAGCACATCACCTTCGCCGACCTGAAGGGCGTGCTGGCGGATTTCCTCAGAAAGTTCTTCGAGCGCGACGACCTCAAGGTGCGCTTCCGGCCGTCGTTCTTCCCGTTCACCGAGCCGTCCGCCGAGATCGACATGAGCTTCGGCGGCGGCTGGCTCGAGATGGGGGGCGCGGGCATGGTGCACCCCAACGTACTCAGGAACGTGAACATCGACAGCGAGAAGTTTCAGGGTTTTGCCTTCGGGCTTGGCCTCGACCGGCTGACGATGCTGCGCTACGGCGTGGATGACCTGAGGCTGTTCTTCGAGAACGACCTGCGCTTCCTGAAACAATTCAATTAGCCGCAAAGACGCTAAGGCGCCAAGAAAACGGAATGAATGAACATCAAGAAGCAAGGCAGTGGAGGGAACGTGCGATCGGCTGTTCTGCTTCTTTTGGTCGAACAGGTAATTCGTTATTGATTATTGATCGGATTCCTTGGCGTCTTGGCGTCTTGGCGGCTATTTTAAAATGAAGTTTTCAGAGAACTGGCTCCGCACCTTCGTCAACCCGCCACTCCCCACGCGCGAGCTGGCGAACGCGGTCACCATGAGCGGGGTCGAGGTGGAGCACATCGAGCCGGCTGCCCCGCCGTTCGACGGCGTCGTGGTGGGGGAGGTGCTCACAGTCGAGCGTCATCCCGATGCCGACCGCCTGACGGTGTGCCAGGTGAACGTGGGCGGGAAGACTCTTACCATCGTCTGCGGCGCGCCCAACGTCGCGCCCGGCATCAAGGTGCCGGCGGCGCTGCCGGGGGCGAATCTGCCCGCTGTCACGATCAAGGTTGCCAAGGTGCGCGGCGTGGAGTCGCACGGCATGCTGTGCTCGGCGAAGGATCTCGGGCTGGCCGATGAATCAGCCGGTCTGCTGATACTGTCTCCCGGCGCGGCGGTTGGCTCCGACGTGCGCAAGCTGCTCGACCTGGACGATTACTTGCTGACGCTCAAGCCCACGCCCAACCGCGGCGATTGCCTGAGCCTGCTCGGCGTTGCCAGGGAGGTTTCGGCCGTGACCGGCGGCTCGCTGACCCCGCCCGAATCGCGTACGGTACGCACCACGGCCACCGACCGCTTGGGCGTCACGCTGGAGGCGCCGCAGGCGTGCCCGCGCTACTGCGGGCGGCTGGTGAAAGGGGTCACTGCCGGCGCGCAGACGCCGGACTGGATGGCGCAGCGGCTCGCGCGCAGCGACATTCGCTCGAGCAGCGCGCTGGTGGACATCACCAACTACGTCATGCTCGAGCTGGGCCAGCCGCTGCATGCATTCGACGCGGCGAAGCTGGAGGGCGGCATCCGGGTGCGTTACGCGAAAGCAGGGGAGAAGCTGACGCTCCTCAACGGCGAGGCGCCGCCGCTCACACCCGCGTTCCTGGTCATCGCCGACGAGGCGAAGGCGGTCGCGCTGGCCGGCATCATGGGCGGCCTCGATACCTCGGTGAGCGACGCCACACGCGACGTGTTCCTGGAGAGCGCATTTTTCAGCCCGGAGGCGATTGCGGGCAAGGCCCGCCTGCTCAATTTCGCCTCGGACTCTTCCTACCGCTTCGAGCGCGGCGTCGATTTCGCGGGGACGCTGGCGGCGCTCGAGCGCGCCACCCAGCTCGTCCTCGAAATCTGCGGGGGCTCGGCGGGGCCGGTCACGGAGGCGCGTGCTGTGCTGCCGTCGCGCGACCCGGTACGGCTGCGGCTCGCGCGCGTCGAGCGGCTGCTGGGCATCAAGCTCGACGGCATCCAGGTGAGCGAGATCCTCCGCCGGCTGCGCTTCGAATTCACCGCCGCAGAGGGCGAGTTCCGGGTGACGCCGCCGAGCTACCGCTTCGACATCGTGATCGAGGAGGACCTGGTCGAGGAACTGGCGCGCATCCACGGCTACGACCGGATACCGGCCACCATGCCCGTGGCGCCGGCTACCCTGCTGCCGGCGCTGGAGGGGAAGCGCGACACTGCCGCGATGCGCGGGCTGCTGGTTGCGCGCGATTACCAGGAAATCGTGAGCTACAGCTTCGTGGATGCGGCATGGGAGAGTGATTTCGCGGGCAATGCCGCTCCGGTGGCGCTGGCCAACCCGATCGCAAGCCAGATGAGCGTGATGCGCTCGACGCTGGCCGGCGGGCTGATCAGCAGCCTCGCCTACAATGTCAGCCGCAAGCAGCCCCGCGTCCGGCTGTTCGAGGTCGGCCGCTGCTTCATGACGGGGGCATCGGGGACGTACCACCAGCCGGTACGGATCGGGGGCCTGGCCTACGGCGACGCCCGCCACGAGCAGTGGGGGCTCAAGGGGCGTCCCGCGGACTTCTACGACGTCAAGAGCGACGTCGAGGCGCTGCTCGCTCCGCGCGCCGCCGAATTCCGCCCGGCCGGGCACCCCGCATTGCATCCCGGCAAGTCGGCCCGGATCATCATCGGGGATATGACGGCGGGCTGGATCGGGGAATTGCATCCGCGCTGGCAACGGAAGTATGATTTACCGCTTCCCCCGGTCCTGTTCGAACTCGATCTGGATGCGCTCAGCGAGCGGGGGCTGCCGGCCTACAACGAAACCTCGAAATATCCGCCGGTGCGGCGCGACATCGCCGCCGAAGTCGACGAGGAAGTCAGCTATCAGGCGATACTGGAGGGCCTGCGCCGGGAACAACCCGCAATCGTGACCGAAATCGGGCTGTTTGACATCTACCACGGTACGGGTGTAGAAAAAGGAAAAAAGAGTCTTGCTTTCAGGGTGTTATTACAGGATACTCGCAAAACTCTGACCGACGCGGAAGTCGAATCCGCGATCTCGCAGTTGCGCCGGATACTACAGCAGCAATTCAACGCGAAATTCCGTTGAAAGGGGACAACATGACGTTAACCAAGGCCGAACTCGCGGACCTTCTGTTCGAGAAGGTCGGGTTCAACAAGCGCGAAGCGAAGGACATGGTCGAATCGTTCTTCGAAGAGGTGAGGACCGCGCTCGAGAACGGGCAGGGCGTGAAGCTCTCCGGCTTCGGTAATTTCCAGTTGCGCGACAAGCCGCAGCGCCCGGGCAGGAACCCCAAGACGGGCGAGGAGATCCCGATCACGGCGCGCCGCGTCGTGACGTTCCACGCTTCGCAGAAGCTGAAGGCGATGGTGGAGCAGAACTATCATGGAAGCAAGCCATAGCCCGAGGGCGCAGCTGCCGCCGATTCCGGCGAAGCGCTACTTCACCATCGGTGAAGTGAGCGAGCTGTGCGGCGTGAAGCCGCACGTGCTGCGCTATTGGGAGCAGGAGTTCACCCAGCTGAAACCGGTCAAGCGGCGCGGCAACCGGCGCTACTACCAGCACCACGAGGTGCTGCTGATCCGCCGCATCAGGGAATTGCTCTACGACCAGGGTTTCACCATCAGCGGTGCGCGCAACCGGTTGGACGAGCTGGGGTCCGAGCCCGCCAAAGCGGCGCGGGCGTCCTCGTTATCCCGTCCCAACCTCGCCACCGTCCTGCGCAAGGAAATCAAGAGCGTGCTCGAATTGCTTCGAGCTTAGGATTTTGCCGCATTTGCCTGCGACGAAATCCTTAAAGGGGGTAACAAAATGAAGGAACACTCCCCTCATGCTTCCCTACATCCGGGGCCGTTTCAGTCGGCTAGTCTCAAGAATCGATTCGGCGGCCGAAAACTTCGTTAATTGTTTATGAAATCCGCCGTCGGGCGGTGGATTTCATTTTGGTATAATTCGCGGCCTCGGGGCGTAGCGCAGCCTGGTAGCGTACCGGCATGGGGTGCCGGTGGTCGTGAGTTCAAATCTCACCGCCCCGACCAATTTTCGTGATTCGTGAATCGTGAGTCGTGAATCGACTAGACCGGTTCTTGCCAGGGCCGAATCACGAATCACCAATCACGCTTGTCTAGTTCTTCAGGCGCACGGTGTGGCCGAGGTTCGCGCAGTCCTCGTCGATCTTTAGTCCCGCCGCGCGGATGCCGTGCGCGGCGAGCTCCTCGTCGCGTTCCTGGGTGTCGCCGGTGACACCGACGGCGCCGATTACCTCGCCGCGCTCGTTGCGGATCAGTCTGCCGCCGCCTTCCGGGAAGATTTTTCCGTCCGAGGCATTGATGAGGTAGTTCATGAACAGCGGCCGCTCCTCGGTGCGAACCCGCACCAGGCTGGAGGAGCGCCCGAGCGCGAGGGCGGCAAAAGCCTTGCCCATCGCCATTTCGAACCGCATCATCGCTGACCCGTCCTCCTTCCTGAAGGCCTTGACGTGGGCGCCGGGATCGGTGACCGCGACGCTCAACGGCCGGCAGCCGAGTTCGCGCCCGCGGGCGAGGATGGCGTCAATGATGCGATCGGACTGTTCCAGTGTGACCTCGGACATTTCACCCCCCCGAATTACTGGACCGCGCGCCGTGCGACGGTCCCTGATGGTAAAACCTCTTCCGGAAAATCCCGCTTTTGACTTGGGTGATACGGCATTTCTGCCTCCGTGAGTGTTGACTTGCGGATTGCCGCGACCTTATACTTTTTTACGCACCCCCGGCCCCTGTCAACTAGTGGTGACGCAACCATGTCTGCACAGACCGTCCGTCCGATCGTCACGATCTCCCCGAACAACCCGGTGTTCGATCTTCCCATTTACGTCGCTCGCGACGAGGGACTGTTCGAGAGCGCCGGCATCGAGGCGCGCTTTCAGGCCAAGTACTCGGAACGCAACGCCTCCGACCGGGACGCGTTCCAGAGGCTGAAAGAGTCGCTGTTCGAGCAGGGCAAGGCCGATGTCTACAACCTCTGTGAGTGGGCGGGCATCGATCGCAGCCAGCGCAGCTGCCGCGGAGCCCAGGTTCTCGCGTTGCGGCCGGCTGTCGGCGCGCAGGCGATTATCACCTTCGACAGCGCAATCCAGGAACCGCGCGACCTCTCCGGCATTGCCGTCGGGATTAACGATCGCACCGGATCGCACTATACAACACTGCAGAGCCTGGAGGGCGCCCTGCCTCGCAGCGAGATTGTTGTCGAGCACGTCGGCATCCCGGAGCAGCGCTACGAGGCGCTGAAGCGGGGAAGCATACGCGCTGTCGCGGTGATGGAGCCGTTCATCAGCCTCGGGCTCAAAGAGGGCGCGCACCTCGTCGACGTCACGTTCTATCGAGGGGCGGAAGTGATTGCGCCCGCGCTCCTGCCCGAACAGCGTGCCGCGTACCTCGATGCCATCAACTCGGCAGCCGACCTTATCACGGCGGACTTCGGCAAGTACAAGCACTACGTCACCGAGCAAACGAAGGGCGCGCTTGCCCCGCACGAGATGAGCGACCGCTTCGTGCGCTACACGCACTACGTCGCCTACGAGCCGAAACGGTTCAGACAGGTGTACGAGTGGATGCGCTCGTGGGGGCTCGCCACGGGTGAGGCGGACCACGCAACACTGGTGGCGAGCTTGTAGCGCATCGCGTGCGCTCGCGCGTGGCCGGCGCTACTTCTCGGGCACTACGTTACGGTGATTGTCTGCAGCGTGGTCGGCTTGATGACGTAGTATCGAGGAGGATACTTATGATTCGGGACCACACGAGACTACCCGGTGTTGCATTCCTGTTAGGCGTCGTACTATTGCAAGTCGCGCCGCGCGATGCCTGGTCGGCCGAAACCTATCCTAGCAAGCCGATCCGGTTGATCGTGGGTTTCGCGCCCGGCGGCGCCAACGACCTCGTCGCGCGGGCGGTGGCGACGCGCCTTAGCCCGCGTTTGGGCCAGCAGGTCGTCGTTGAGAACCGCGCGGGCGCGGGAGGCAATATTGCGACCGAGCTGGCCGCGCGCGCGGCGCCCGATGGTTACACCCTGCTGCTCGCGTCCGTCGCGTCGTTCGCGATGAGCCCGGCGCTGATCGGGAAGGTGCCGTTCGACCCGGTCAACGATTTTGCGCCGGTGACCCAAGCCGTGGTGGTGACGGGCATCCTGTCGGTGCATCCGTCGATGCCGGCTAAATCGCTGAAGCAGTTCGTGGCGCTCGCCAAGAAGCAGCCCGGCAAGATCAACTACGCTTCACCGGGCGCGGGCAGCATTACGCATCTCGCCGCGGAGCGATTCTGGAAGACGGCGGGGATCACGCTCAATCACATACCGTACAAGGGCGGCGGTCCGGCGGTGGCGGATGCTATTGCCGGACACGTCGAGTCCATTTTCGGGCTGGTCTCGACGCAGACCCCGCACATCAGGGCCGGACGGTTGCGCGCGCTCGCGATCACCGGCGCCCGGCGGACGGCCGCGCTGCCCGAGGTGCCGACCGTGGCCGAGTCCGGCTATCCGGGTTTCGAGGCGAACGGTTGGCTCGGGTTCGCGTTTCCCGCCGGGACGCCTCAGGCCATCGTGGACCGCATGCACAAGGAAATTGCGGCGGTCCTCAACCTGCAGGAAGTGCGATCCCAGCTGGAAGACCTCGGGCTCGACCCCGAGCCGAGCGATCCGGCGAAATTCCACGCCTTGATCAAGTCCGATCACGCGCGGTGGGAGAAGGTCGTGCAGGAAGCCGGGCTGCGGCAGAAGTGACGGTCGCGGCCGGTACGGAAAAGACGGCGCTCATGCGGTTGTGGCACAACCCGGCATCGCCATTCGCGCGCAAGGTGCGCGTCATTGCCCGTGAAGCGGGCCTGGACGGACGCATCGAGGAGATCAGCATCATGGTGAGCCCGGTCAAGCCGCATGCGGACCTGGCGCGGGAAAATCCCCTGGTCAAGATACCGGCGCTGTCCACGCCGGATGAGGGAACGCTCTACGACTCGGCGGTGATCTGCGAGTACCTCGACAGCCTGCACGGCGGGAAGCCCCTGTTTCCGAAAGCGGGAACGGAGCGGTGGCGGGAACTGCGGTTGCAGGCGCTCGGCGACGGCATACTCGAGGCAGCGGTCCTCATGCGCTACGAGAGCGCGGTGCGGCCGCAGGCGCTGCAATGGAGCGACTGGGTCGCCGGGCAACTGGGAAAGGTGAGAGGCGGCCTGGATGCTCTCGAGCGCGAGTGCGCCGGCTGGGGCGAACGCTTTGCCATCGGCGAGATCACCGCGGCCTGCGTGCTCGGATACCTGGATTTCCGCTTCCCCGGCGAATCGTGGCGCCCGGCGCATCCCATGCTCGAGAAGTGGTACGCCATGGTCTCGCAGCGGCCGTCGGTGAAGGCGACTGTCCCCCAGTGATGAGTGATGAGTGATGAGTGATGAGTGATGGGTGATGAGCGACGCACACCCGGTCTCGGGACGAACTGCACCGTTTGTATTGCCTGCCTGCAGACCAATTCCGGAAACGATTTCGACGCGAATCTCGCGACGCTGGCCGCGATGACGCGTGAGGCGGCTGCAGGTGGCGCGAAGTTCATCTTTTCCGCGGAATACGCGCTGATGATGGACGGCAGCGGCCGTAGCATGCGCGAGAAGGCGCTGAAAGAGGACGGCGAGCCCGCGCTCTCCGCGCTCGCTGCGCTCTCGCGGGAGCTGGGGATCTGGCAACTCGTGGGGTCGCTCACGCTCATGAGCGACGACGGCCGGATGTTCAACCGCTCGCTTCTGATCTCGGCGGAAGGCCGCGTCGTCGCCTCCTACGACAAGATCCACATGTTCGACGCCACGTTGCCCAGCGGCACGGTGATCAAGGAGTCCAGCGCCTACCGGCCGGGAGAACGCGCAGTGGTCGCCGAGACGCCCTGGGGCGGGCTCGGAATGACGGTGTGCTATGACCTGCGGTTTCCGCAACTCTACCGGGCGCTGGCCCAACGCGGCGCGGCAATGCTGGCGATACCTTCGTCGTTCCAGCGCGAGACCGGCAAAGCGCACTGGCACGTGCTCGCGCGCGCGCGCGCGATCGAGAATGCGAGTTTTGTCATCGCGCCGGCTTTGTGCGGCGATCACCCGGGCAAGCGCATGACCTATGGCCACTCGCTGGTGATCGACCCGTGGGGCGAGGTGCTTGCCGACGGCGGAGACGCGCCAGGCGTGGTGTACGCCGATCTCGATCTGGCTCAGGTGGAGAAGGTGCGCGGCATGCTGCCCTCGCTGACCCACGACCGGCCATTCGCCCCGCCCGCGGCGTAAGACCTCGAATCACGAATCACGATTCACGAATCACGAATCACGGAATTGAATGGCAGGCGAGACCATCGCGGTCTTTACCAAGAACCGCACCAACCCGGCCTACGAAGCCGCGCGCCTCGGCGCCGAAAGGACTGCCGGGCGGAACGAGGCGCGCATCCTCCATTTCGTTCCGGGCAAGCCGGACGACATCGAAGAGCAGATCGCGCTGGTCGAGCGGGCGATCGCCGCGCGCCCCGACGCCGTGGTGTTCGTTCCGGTGCACCTGACCGCGCTCAATGCCTCGGTGCGCAACTTGAACGCCGCCGGCATACCGGTCGTCAACTACCTGAACCGGCTTGCCGAAGGCCGATTCGTCAGCTTCGTCGGATCGGACGATTATCGGCTTGCCCGCGACATCGCCGTTTACCTGTTCAGGCACCTGGGCGGCAAGGGCGACGTGGTGATGATGGAGGGGGTGCCGGGGGCGGTCACGAGCCGGGAACGGGTGCGCGGATTTCGCGATGCGGTGCGGGAATGGCCCGGCATACGAATCGTCGCGACGCTGGCCGGGGACTATCAGGAGACAACGGCGCGGAGGGTGATGACGGACTTCCTTGCTGCGCGTCCGCGCATGGACGGAATACTGTCGGCGAACGACGTGATGTCCCTGGGCATACTCTCCGCGCTCGATGCCGCCGGCCTGAGCGTCCCGGTCATCGGCGTAAACGCGCTTCCCGAGGCGATAGACTCGATCAAGGCCGGAAAACTGCTGGCCACCGTGGACTTTGACGCGTTGAAGATCGGCTGCATCGCCACCGAGGCTGCGCTCCGCCACCTGCGGGGCGAGGCGGTGCCCGCGGAGATCATCCTGCCGGTGAGCATCGTCGACCGCTCGAATTACCAGCCCTGGGACAAACCGCTGGATCAGAGGGAATGTCCGCGCTGGAGCGACGTGGTAGGAAATTGACGGTCAGGACCGTCAATTAAGGAGTTTGCCGGGCGAATATCCGGCAAACTCCTCCTGCTATAATTTCCTGACAGACGACGGGAGGGTCCCATGGGCTACTCATTGCAGGATTATTGCCGCGATACGAGCGCAATACTGAAGACCGGCTCCAGCCGCGAGCACGTGGAGAAGGTGAAGGTCCAGATGGAGCGGCTGCTGGTGGATCCCGGATTCGTCAAGGAATACTTCAATGACCAGCAACCGACGGGATTGAAACGCATCCACATCGACCCCGAGCTCGGGTTCGAGGTCATGACTTATCGCTACACCGAGGCGCGCAAGTCCAACCCTCACGACCACGGGGATTCCTGGGCGATTTACGGCCAGGTGGCCGAGTACACCGAAATGACGGAGTGGGACCGGCTGGACAACGGCTCCGATCCCGATCACGCCAGGCTCAAGGCCAACCCGAGCTACCGCCTCACGCCGGGAAAGGCCGGGGTTTATTACGGCCGCCAGCTGCATTCCACCGCGACCCCGGTCAATACGCGCTACCTGCGGATCACCGGCACCGATCTCGAGAACATCGAGCGGCTGCGCATAGACGCGGCGACCGGGAAGATCCAGCGCATCTACGGGCGGCAGACCGGCGCTCCGGCCGCAATTGCGCGCTAGTGCCGTTCCAACTTGTTGTGCTTATCGGCAAAGAGCTCTGCAGGCCTTAGATCAAGCTTCGTTAGGACCCCAGCACTTAGCGAGAGATAGTTGGAACGGCACTAGCGCATACTGCCAACTGCATGACCAGTGACCTCTGACCAGTGAACGGCAAGACCGCCTCGAACCGCCGCCATTACCGGTTATTCATCCCCGCGACCGCCGGTCAACGGTCCCGGGTCACGGGTCACTGAACCGTGCGCATCCTACTGAGCAACGACGACGGCTACTTCGCGCCGGGCATCACGCTGCTCGCCGAGATGCTCGCGCCCCTGGCGGAAATCACGGTGGTGGCGCCCGAGCGCGACCGCAGCGGGTCGAGCAACTCCCTCACCCTCGATCGCCCGCTTGCGGTGCGCCGCGCGCAGGGCCGGTTCTATTACGTCAACGGCACCCCCACGGACTGCGTGCACCTGGCGGTGACGGGGTTGCTGAAGGAGCTGCCCGACATCGTCATCTCCGGCGTCAACCATGGCGCCAACATGGGCGACGACACGATTTATTCGGGCACCGTCGCGGCGGCAACCGAAGGGTTCCTGCTGGGCATACCCTCGATCGCGATCTCGCTGGTGGCCGAAGGCGGAGGCCATTTCCGCACCGCCGGCCGCGTCGCGATGGAACTGGTCAGCCGCTTTCAGCGCAAGCCGCTTGGCCAGCCCGTGCTGCTCAACGTCAACGTTCCCGATGTCGAATACGGCGAGCTGCGCGGCTTCCAGGTGACGCGGCTCGGCAAGCGGCACAAGGCGGAGCCGGTCGTGAAGTCCACCACGCCTCGCGGCGAGACGGTGTACTGGGTCGGCGCCGCCGGCGGCGCACAGGACGCGGGCGAGGGCACGGATTTTCATGCCATCGCCGCGAACCGCGTCTCGATCACGCCGCTGCAAATGGATCTGACGCGCTACGCCCAGCTCGAGTCGGTCAGCGCTTGGCTCACAAGCGATGATGCGTGATGCGTGATGGGTGACGAGTGACGGGCGGAAGAAACCCTGGTATTGGGATGACGTCGCAGCGCACGCGGCTGCGCATGATCGAGCGCCTGCGCGGGCAGGGCATCCGGGACGAGACGGTTCTGGCTGTTATGGGAGGGCTGCCGCGTCATATCTTCGTGGACGAGGCCCTTGCGAGCCGCGCCTATGAGGACATCGCGCTGCCGCTCGGTTTCGGGCAGACCATTTCCAGCCCCCATACCGTTGCGCGCATGACGGAGCTTGCGCGCAACGGCCGGCCGCTCGCCAAGGTGCTGGAGATCGGCACCGGCTGCGGCTATCAGACTGCGGTGCTTGCCAAGGTCGCGAAGCAGGTGTACTCGATGGAGCGCATCGCCGCGCTCATCCGCAAGGCGCGCAAGCACTTGCGGGAAGCCGGCGTCTCCAACGTGCACCTGCGTCACGGAGACGGGCACGTCGGCATGCCCGAAGTCGCGCCGTTCGACGCGATCGTCATGACCGCGGCGGCGGCGCACGCGCCCAAGGCCCTGATCGAGCAGCTCGACGTCGGTGGTAGAATGATTTTGCCCATGGAAATCAGGAACGAACAGCATCTCTACGTGATCGAACGCAATGAGAAAGGCTTTGTCGAAAGGCGCATGGACCCGGTCGTTTTCGTGCCCTTGTTGCCGGGCGTCGGCTGACATGCCTGTTTAATGTTCAATCAAGGTTCAAAGTCCGGGCCCGGAACCTGAAACCTTGAGCTCGCAATCGAAGTGATGCGGATATTCTTCAAATTCGGCCTGGTGTGCGTTCTGGCTGCTTTGGCGGCGGGTTGCGCCACCCGCAGCGGCGCCCCCGTTGTGGAGCGGTCGCCCGATACCAGGCCCACGCCGGCCGAGCCTGCCGCTGCCGCCCAGCCCGCCCCGAAGCCGGCGGATGCGCCCCCCGACTTCTATATCGTCAGGAAGGGCGACACCCTCTACAGCATCGCGCTCGACCACGGTCTCGATTATCGCGAGCTGGCCCAGTGGAACAACATCACGGACCCCGGGGTGATCCGTATCGGCCAGCAGTTGTGGCTGAGATCGCCTGCATCCGCGGTGACCGCTGCGCCGTTCAAGACCGCCCCCGGGGTGCAGGGACGCCCGATCGGAGACACGGCGGCGGCCGGCGACAACGTCAAGACCCAGCCCAGGGCGGTGCGGGCTCCGTACTCGGACCAGACTTATGCCCAGCTGGCCAGGCTGGAGTCCAAGCCTGAGCCCAAGGTGGAGGCGCGCCCTTCCGCCCGCGATGAAGGAGGCGAGGGCGTTGCCTGGGGCTGGCCGGCCAGCGGCAAGGTGGTCAGCACCTTCAACGACAGCGCCAACCTGAAAGGCATCGGCATCGCCGGCAAGTTGGGCCAGCCGGTGCTGGCGAGCGCCCCGGGCCGGGTGATCTTCAGCGGCACCGGAATACGCGGCTTCGGCAAGCTGATCGTGATCAAGCACAACGACACCTTCCTGAGCGTCTACGCGCACAACCACGAACTGCTGGTGAAGGAAGGGCAAAGCGTCACCAAGGGCCAGAGGATCGCGGAAATGGGCTCGACCGACACCGATCAGGTCAAGCTCCACTTCGAGATTCGCCGCTTCGGCAAGCCGGTGGATCCGGTGAAACTGCTGCCGCCCGCTTGAAACGATGAACGATGAACGATGAACTATGAACGATGAACTATGAACGATGAATGATGAACTGACGGCAACGACGCGATTTCGGCTGTTCGTTCATCGTTCCGCGATCATCGTTCATCGTTGTTCTTTCAGGCGCTGAAACGCCGGACCCGTTGCTGAAATTCAGCCAGTGCCGCGGCGCCGGATTCGGCGCCGTATCGCAACGCGATGTAGAGCCGGATGATGGCGGAGACGGCAGGCGTGAGTTCGGGCCGCGCTGTTTCCACCCGGCGCGCATAGTCCACGGGGCCTTCCGTGGGGCCGCGCGGGAGCCCCTTGCGGCGCAGCTTGTCGCAAAACCGCAGGTACGCGGCCTTGACCGGGTCGCGCACCCGGCTCTTCAACTGGCGCAGCGCGAGTGCGACTAACACGACGACGATCACTCCTCCCAGCAGGAAGAGCATTGCCGTGAGCTTCTGCCAGGTGGCGTTATCGATGCCGACGCGGGACAGCAGCCACATCTGCCGCTCCGGGGTGTAGCCCAGCACCCACTGGTTCCAGGAGTTGGCCATGAAGTCCCAGCTCAATCGCAACTGGAGCATCCACTCGAAGTCGCCGCGCACCATCATGGGCAGGGCATCGCTGCGCGGCACCGCGGCGGAGATGCCCGATTCCACCCGTAATGGCGAGACCGCGGAAGTCGGATCGATGCGTACCCACCCCCGGTCCTTCAGCCAGACTTCGGTCCAGGCGTGGGCATCCGCCTGGCGCACGATGAGGTAATTCCCGAAATCATTGATTTGCCCGCCCTGGTATCCGGTCACGATGCGCGTGGGGATTCCCGCCCCCCGCATCAGCACCGCGAAGGCGGACGCATAGTGCTCGCAGAAACCGGCGCGCGTCTTGAACAGGAACTCGTCCACCGGATGATCCCCGAGCAGGGGGGGTTCGATGGTGTAGAAGAAATCCTGGCCGCGGAACATCTGCAGGACTGCCTGCGCGAGAGCCATATCGTCGGGGTGCTTCTCGCGCAACGTACGCGAGAGTTCCCGGGCCTGCGGGTTGGAGCCGTCGGGCAGCTGCAATGCGCGGCGCATCGCAAAGCGGTTCTCCTCCAGCCCGTAGCTGGCATTCAGATAGGACAGCATGTCGTAGCGGGTCCGCTTACTAACCGGCTGGTTGGAAAAGAGGTGGAAATCGCCGCCCATGAAGGCCGTTGGAGGCACTACACCGGGCACGTCGAGCGCGAACAGCCAACGCTTGTTGTGCGGCTCGAGCGTGATTTCATACTCAACCGCCTCGCCCGATACCTCGACTTTGGGCACGTTGTAGAAGAAACGCGGTACTTTCCAGGTACGGCCGTCGAAATCCCACATCACCGGGCCGCGCCAGTAGAGGTGTCTCAAGCGGGGGATGGGCAACTCGAACTTCACGCGGAAGGCGACCTCGTCGGACAAGGTAAGCCTGGAAAGGCTGCCGGGCGTCATGGTGTCGGACAGGCCGCTCACGCCGCTGAAGGCGTCCTGGGGCAGGCCCCACAGCGGCCCGGGGACACGGGGAAAGAGCAGGAACAGCACCAGCATCAGCGGCACGGACTGGGCGAGCAGCACGCCCGCCTGGCGCAGTTGAACGCGGAACGGGGGCTCGGTGCGCGCGTAATTCAGGCTGATCATGGTCGCGGTGATGACCAGGGTGCAGGCGAGCATGTAGAACGCGGTGGGGATGGTCTGGTCGCGCAGGAAATTGGTGATCACCAGGAAATAGCCGAGGAAGATCAGCAGCACCGCATCGCGCAGCGTGCGGGTCTCGAGGAACTTCAGCCCGAGCATGATCACGAGCAACGCCACCCCCGCATCGCGCCCGACGATGGTCCGGTAGCTGATGAAGACGCCGAGGGTCGCGCCCGCGGCGATAAGGAACAGCAGCCAGCGGTTCGGCATCGCGAGGCGGGCGTATCCCAGATAGGCACGCCATGCGATGAGGGTGGATACCAGCGCGATCGCCCACCACGGCAGATAGTAGGCATGCGGTGCCGCTACCATCGTCAGCGACAGCAGCAGGTACACCACATGGCGCCAGGCGACAGACTGTTTCGGATCAGTCATGTGAGAGACCCGTGATTCGTGAATCGTGAATCGTGAGTCGTGGTTCGACCCAACCAGGGTGTCAGAGGATTGTTTGCAAGAGCTCGATTCACGACTCACCCATCACGACTCACGCTCCTGATCGAAAAGCGCAAGGGCTTCCAGGCAGTGTTCCCGCTGCGCTTCGCCGGCCGCCAGGTCTACCGTCTTGCCCGGTAGCCGCAGGCCGTAGGAAATCCCGGCGGCATGCGCGTCGAGCACCCAGCGCGCCAAGTGGGACAGGCGTTCCTCCACGCCCATTTGCGGGGGCAACTGAGTCCAGTCGAGCCACAGCTCGGTGTCGGCACGCCCGCTGAACTGCTTGGTGAGCAGCCCCTGGTCCCGGGCGGCCGCCTTCCACGCGATATGGCGCGGCGAATCGCCCACGTGGTACTGGCGCAGGCCGGAAAAATCCTCCTGCCCCCGCCCGTGCTCGCCGCCGGCGCCGGCGCTCGCTGCCGCGGGCGGCAGCGGCATCCCCGGGAATGCCGGGCGGGGATAGACGAGGCAGCGCATGTCGAACTCGAGGTAGGACCAGGCGTAGTAGAGGCCGAGCGGGAAGCGGGTAAACAAGGTCAACCGGCCCGGATGGAATACGCCGCGGCGCGGTGCGGGGATTCCAATCGACGCCGGAACGATCGCTCGCGCCGGCACGTCGACGAATGTCGCTTCCCGCTTGTCCTGGGTGAGGCCGATGGCGTAGCGGACGGTATCGCTGCTGTTTTCCAGGTGCACTACAAATTGCGCGATGTCGCCGGCGAACACGGGATGCGAGCGGCCGGCCGTCACCCTGAGGTTCGCCAGGTTGCGGAAAGTATGGATCATGGCGTTCACGCCCAGCGCGGCCAGCAGAAAAGTGAGCACGAAGCCCAGGCCCAGCGCGTAATTGATCGAGCCGGTGAGCATGACCAGCAGCACCACGGCGAACAGCAGGCCCTGGCGCGTGGGCAGGATGAAAACCCGCCGCTGTACCAGCACGATCACGCCGCTTTCCCGGCCGTGTGGCTGAAACAGCCAGTTGGTGAAGCGGTTCTTGAGGGCGGCGTACATCGACGATCAGGATTGAGGATTGAGCAATTAGGATTGAGTGGGCACTCTATAGCTGCGTTTTTTCGAATAGCGGTTTTCCCTCATTCCTCAGTCCTCAATGCTCAATCCTAGGGGATCGCGACCTGCTTGATGAGTTGCTGCGCCACGTCGGCGCCATTGGCCTTGGTCACTTCTCCGGCGGGGACCAGGCGATGGCCGACAACCACGGGCAGCACGGCCTGCACGTCCTCGGGCACGACGTGGCCGCGTCCCGCCATCAAGGCCCAGGCGCGGGCGGCGCGCAGCAGTGCGAGCGCGGCCCGCGGCGACAGCCCGTTGACGTAGTCCGCCGAGCGCCGGGTATGGTCTGCCAGCGCCTGCACGTAGTCGAGCAGGGCATTCGAGGCGTGGATCTGCTGCGCGCTGTGCTGAAGGGCTGCCAGTTCCTGCGGATTCATGGCGGGCTTAAGCATCGCGAGCAGATCGCGCCGGTCCTCGCCCTGCAACAGCGCGCGTTCCGCCTCTCCGTCCGGATAACCCAGATGTATGCGCATGAGGAAGCGGTCGAGCTGCGACTCGGGCAGCGGGAACGTGCCCACCTGGTAGGAGGGATTCTGCGTGGCGATCACGAAGAACGGCTCGGGCAGGCGCCGCGTCTCTCCCTCGGTCGTCACCTGGTGCTCCTCCATCGCCTCGAGCAGCGCGCTCTGCGCCTTGGGCGTCGCCCGGTTGACTTCGTCGGCCAGCACGACCTGGCTGAAGATCGGGCCGGCGTGGAACTGGAAGCCGCCGGTGTCCCGGTTGTAGATGGAGACCCCGATGATGTCGGCGGGAAGGAGATCGCTGGTGAACTGGATGCGCTGGAATGCCAGCCCGAGCGAGGTCGCCAGCGCGTGCGCCAGCGTGGTCTTTCCCACGCCCGGAATGTCCTCGATCAGCAGGTGGCCGCGCGCGAGCAGGCAGGCGATCGCGAGCCGGATCTGGCTTTCCTTGCCGAGGATGATGCCGCCGACCTGTGCGACGACCTTTTCGATGTGCTGAGTCATGTTGCGCGGAACCGGATGTTGCACCGAGTTTGCCATATACCGCGGGTTTAGTCCTGTATCCGGTACCAAGTCGAGCCTCCATTAAAGAGTGGAAATGAGGGGACACGTCCCCTCATGCTCCCCTGCATCAGGGGCCGTTTCGATCATACTGAAACGGCCTCTTACAAATTAATTTCCACGCGCATGATGCGCGGGTCCTGCTCGTCGAAATGCGCGCTGAGGCCCACCCTCGCCATGAGCTGAAGCATCTTGTGGTTGCTCGTCAGCACTTCGCCGTACATGACGTGTATGCCCGAAGCGCGGGCGGCCGCCATCAACGCCTGCATCAACCGCGTGCCGAGGCCTTTCTGCTGCCAGGCGTCGGCGACCACGATCGCGAATTCGCAGCGCCGGCGATCGTCATCCGCGACGTAGCGCGCCACCGCGATCTGGGTCTCCCTGCCGTCCCGGGCGGTCACGACGATCAGCGCCATGTGGCGGTCGTAATCCACCTGGGTGAAATGCGAAAGCATTTTCGGCGATAGCTCCCGCACGGTGTCCATGAACCGGTAATAGCGCGACTCACCCGAAAGATTTCGCACGAATTCCTGCTCGATCTCCGCGTCTTCCGGGCGTATGGGGCGGATCGTGACCGGGGTGCCGTCCTTCAGCGTCAGCCTTTGGACAAGATGAGCGGGATAGGGTTGCATGAAGAATGCGGTAAATACGCCCGGCGCGGCGCGGTGGATACAGGGCGAACATTATAATGATGATTAAAGCCGGATGCTGTGCACCGGTTTAATTCCGCGCGTTCGAACGGACGATGCGGCGCCGTTCAACGCGTGGATGAGGAATGATAAATTATGAGTGACTACGCTTGACTAGGCGTAGCACGTCGTTTCCCATTCCGCATTCATCATTCATCATTCATCATTCAACATTAAACCGTCCATGACGATCGCCTACATCACTCATCCCGACTGCCTGTTGCACGACATGGGGGCGGGCCATCCCGAGTGCCCGGCAAGGTTGCGAGCGATCGAGGACCAGTTGATCGCCTCGGGACTGATCAATTATTTGCAGCACGTCGAGGCGCCACTGGCCGGGCGCGAGCAGCTAGAACGGGTGCACGATCCGGCTTACATTGCCGCGCTGGAAGCGGCGGCGCCGGAAAAAGGGCTCACCCATCTCGACCCTGACACCGCGATGAATCCGCACACGCTCGCCGCCGCTCTGCGCGCGGCGGGGGCGGCGGTATTGGCGACCGACAGGGTGATCAAGGGCGGGGTTGACGCCGCGTTTTGCAACGTGCGTCCTCCCGGGCATCACGCCGAGCGTTCCCGTGCCATGGGCTTCTGCCTGTTCAACAACGTTGCCATCGCGGCGGCGCACGCGCTCGAAGCGCATGGCCTGAAGCGGGTCGCTATCGTGGATTTCGACGTGCATCACGGCAATGGCACCGAGGATATCTTTCACGACGACGGACGCGTGATGATGGTTTCCACTTTCCAGCACCCGTTTTATCCGTACAGCGGGGTAGAGGGACGATCCGGCCGCATGGTGAACATCCCGCTCGCTGCTCGCAGCGGTGGACGGGAGTTCCGCGCGGCGGTCGAGCAGTACTGGCTACCGGCGCTGGAGGCGTTCAGGCCGGAGATGCTGTTCATCTCGGCCGGGTTCGACGCGCATTGCGACGACGATATGGCGATGCTCAACCTGGTGGAAGCCGATTACGCGTGGGTGACGGAAAAGATCAAGGCGGTCGCGGAGCGTCATGCTGGCGGCCGCATGGTCGCGGTACTCGAGGGCGGTTATGACCTGCATGCGCTGGGCCGCAGCGTTGCAGCACACATCAAGGTCATGGGCGGGCTGTAATGCAGGCTTTCACCAGAAACAACACTCCGTAGGCATTTTAGGCGGTAAGGCTCGGTATCTTTGCGCTTTTTTGGCAAGAGGAGTAGCTTAGGTAGCGGCAGCTCGTCAGTGTGAGGAGGAAGGGGTGGCCAGACCATCGCCAAGGGTAAACGAGAAAACAGTGCGCAAGGTGGAGCGCCAGAAGCCCAAGAGAGCTTGGACGCTGGCGCAAGGCCGGGATATTGCCGAGCGCAGTCGTATCTGGCAGGCGCTGCTCGAGAGCGAAGACCGCTACCGGGCGACGTTCGATTGCGCGCCCGTCGGCATCATGCACACCAGCGTGGACTCCGACAGGATCCTGCACGCCAACCCCAAGCTGTCCGAGATGCTGGGCTACACCGAGAACGAGCTGCTCGGGATGACGACCGATGACATCCTCCATCCTGACCACGCAGGCGCGGACCGTCCCAGATACCGGGAGAAGATGCTGTCGGGGGAACTGGACTCGTTTTCGTCGCAGCGCAAGTATATCCGCAAAGACAGCTCCGTCATATGGGTCAACCGCATGGTGTATCTGGCGCGGGACCCGCTCGGCAAGCCCCTTTACTTCATTCGTATCGTCGAGGATATCACCGGGCGTAAGCAGGCCGAAGCCAACCTGAAGCGGCTTGCACGCGCGCGACACGTCATGGCCGAGTGCAGCCGCGTGCTGGTCCACGCCAGCGATGAAACCGCAATGCTGCAGGAGATGTGCCGCGTCGCGGTAGGGTCCGGCGGCTACAAGATGGCATGGGTGGGACTTGCCACCGGCGATCCCGCGCGCCCGGTGTATCCGGCGGCGCACGCCGGGTTCGAGGGCGATGCGCCCATGACCGCATCCGCCGCCTGGAGCGCGGACGGGCGCTATCAGGGTTTCATGCACGAGGTGATCGCGACCGGCAATCCGCACATCGCGCGCGACATACTCAGGGATCCAGCGCTCGCGCATCGTCGCGCCCGCGCGGTGCAGCATGGCTTCCAGTCCTCGATCGCGCTGCCGCTGGAAGGCAGGGGTGCGATCCTCGGCGCTATTGCCATCTACGCGCGCGAGGCCGACGCGTTCGACGAGGAGGAAATCGCCCTCCTGACCGAGCTGGCCAGCGACATCGCTTACGGCATCGTCAATCTGCGCACTCGCATCGCGCGGGAGCAGGCGGAAGAGCGGTCCAGGGAGACCGAAAGGCGCTTCCGCGAGACCTTCGAGCAGGCGGCAGTTGGCCTCACCCGCGTCGATCTCAATGGCGTGCTGGTGGACTTCAACCAGAAGTTCTGCGACATGCTGGGCTATTCGCGGGAAGAGCTGCTCGGCAAGGCCATCAAGGACATCACTCACCCGGACGACTACGGGCAGGGCTCGCAGTTCCGCGCGCACCTCGTGAACGGCGTCGCGAAGTCGCAGGCCGGCGAGAAGCGCTTCATGCGCAAGGACGGCACCGTGTTGTGGGCGCAGCGCACCATGTCCATGGCCTGCGACGCGGCGGGCAGGCCGCAATACGTGATCAGCGTGGTCGAGGACATCACCGAGCGCAAGGAAGCCGAGGCCGAACGCGCGCGGCTCGCGATGATCGTCGAGAATGCCGGTGACGCGATCATCGGGCGCGCGCTGGACGGAACCATCACGTCGTGGAACGCGGCCGCGGAGCGGATGTTCGGCTATTCCGAGAGCGAAATGATCGGCCAGTCGATCGCCATCCTCGTGCCGGAACAACACCGCCATCTGACGGACAACAACGAGCGGCTGCGGCGCGGTGAAATGATACCGGTGAGCGAGAGGATACGCGTCACCAAGGACGGTCGCATCATCCATGTGCAGTCCGGCATTTCGCCGATCAAGAACGAGGCTGGAGAAGTCATCGGTGCCGCCGTCATCGTTCGCGACATCACCGAGCGCAAGCGTGCCGAGGAGTCGGTCGTCCGCGAGCGGGCGCTGCTGCGCACGATCATCGACACCGTCCCCGATTACATCTACGTCAAGGACGCGGAGGGACGGTTCAGCCTCGCCAACAAGGCGTGGTTGAAGGAGCGCAACCTGAGCGACGAGACCATTGCCGGAAAGACCGTGTTCGATGTCTTCCCGGCCGAGCTGGCCGAAAGGATGGCCGACCAGGACGTGGGCGTTATGAGGACGGGGGTCCCCATATTGGATTTCGAGCAGAGAGTGATCGTCAAGAGGCCGGAAGGGGGGCGTTCTCAGCCGCGGTGGTTTTCCATTACCAAAGTGCCGATGGTCGACGCGTCGGACAAGATCATCGGCACGGTTGGCACCAGCCGCGACATCACGGAACGCAAGCTGTCGGCGCAACGCCGCGAGATGGAGCACGCGATTGCGAGTGCCCTGGCTGAAGCGACGACGGTCGGAGAGGCGCTTCCCAAGGTCATCCAGACGATCTGCGAGGGGCTGGATTGGGACTGCGGGTTCCACTGGAGCTGGAACAAACCCTCAGAGCTGCTGCGGTGCCGGGAACACTGGTATCGGCACGCGGACGCGATGGACGATTTCGTGCAAGCCTCGCTGGGCATGGTTAACGAGGCGCCCGCCGTAGTCTCCACTACGCCAAGTGGAGGTCTGGTGAGGCGGGTATGGGCCAGTGCGACGCCCGTATGGCTGCCCGATGTCGCGAGCATGCCGGATTTTCGGCGCGCGCCGGCTGCGATGCGCGCTGATTTGCACGGGACGTTCGCTTTCCCGATCATGATGGAAGGGCGTCCCTGGGGGGTCATGGAATTCTTCAGCCACGAGATCCGGGAACCGGGTGAGGCGCTCCTGCAGATCGTGCGGGCGATCGGCAGCCAGATAGGACAGTTCATCCGGCGCAAGGAAACCGAGCAGGCGCTGCGCGAGAGCGAGGAACAGTTCCGCCAGCTCGCCGGCAACATTCCGCAGGTCTTCTGGATCACCGACACCGCCCAGCGGCAGACGCTGTACGTCAGTTCCGCGGCGGAAGCCATGCTGGGGCGGCCGCTGCAGGACATCCTCTCCGACCGCCGGGCGTTGATCCGGGCGGTGCACAAGGAGGACCGGGCGCGCGTATACGCCGCGCGCAAAGCCGCGGTGGAAGGCGGTTACGATGAGACTTACCGCATTCTGCGCTCGGATGGCTCCATACGCTGGGTGCACGAGCGCGCGTTTCCGGTGCGTGATGGCGAAGGCAGAATCTATCGCATTGCCGGCATTGCCGAGGACGTGACTGACCGCAAACATGCCGAGGAGAGGCTGGAACACCTGGCGCACTACGACGTGCTGACCAATCTGCCGAACCGTGCCCTGTTCTACGACCGGCTGAAGCAGGCGCTCGTCCAGGCCAAGCGCAACCGGTGGACGGCGGGTGTCATGTTCATCGACGCGGACCGCTTCAAAAACGTGAACGATACGCTGGGACACGCAGTCGGTGACAAGCTGTTGCAGCAGATAGCGGGGCGCCTGACGCGGTCGGTACGTTCAGGCGATACCGTGGGGCGCCTCGGTGGCGATGAATTCGCGATCGTCCTGTCGACGCTTGCCAGCGCGCAGGACGCGAATCTGGTCGCGCAGAAGATCATGACGGCCTTCGACGAACCGTTCAAGCTGGAAGGCACCGAGGTTTACGTGACGGCCAGCATCGGCATCACGTTGTATCCCGACGATAGCAGCGATCAGGATATTCTGATCAAGAACGCGGATGCCGCGATGTACCGGGCCAAGGAAATCGGCCGCAACGGCTACCAGTTCTATATGCCCGAGATGAACGCGCGCGCGGTCGAGTTGCTGGGCATGGAGAGCAGCCTGCGGCGCGCCCTCGAACGCAACGAATTCCTGGTGTACTACCAGCCCAAGGCCAGCGTCGCGGATGGGGACATCACGGGCCTGGAGGCGTTGCTGCGCTGGAAGCACCCTGAGCGCGGGCTGGTTTTGCCGGTGGAATTCATCCCGCTGCTGGAGGAATCAGGCTTGATCGTTCAGGTCGGCGAATGGGTGCTCAAGGCGGTCTGCGCCCAGATCAAGGCATGGGAGCGCGCCGGCGACAGGCCCGTGCCGGTGGCGGTCAATCTTTCCGCCCGGCAGTTCGCGGCGAAAGACCTGGGCCCGACCATCAAGCGCATCCTCGAGGAGCACCAGATGGATCCCGCGCTGATCGAGCTCGAGATCACGGAAAGCGCCCTGATGGCAAATACCGAGGAGGCAGTGCGCACCCTGGAGTACCTGGACCAGCTTGGCGTCGGTCTTTCCATTGACGATTTCGGCACGGGTTACTCGAGCCTGGGTTATCTCAAGCGCTTCCCGCTCTCCGCGCTCAAGATCGACAGCTCGTTCGTGCGTGATGTCACCTCGGATGGCGACGACGCGACTATCACGCGGGCGGTTATCTCGATGGCGCATAGCCTGGGGCTTAAAGTGATTGCGGAAGGGGTGGAAACCCGGGCGCAGCTCGAATTTCTCGCCGAGTATGGTTGCAACGAGATCCAGGGCTATTACTTCGCGCACCCGCTGGCGGCCGAGGATTGCAGCACCTGGGTCAGGGAGCAGCGCCGCCTCGAGCGGCCGAGACCGGCCTCCGACGTCAGCATGCCGGTCGTGCTGCTCCTGGACGATGACGACGACACGCTTGCGCACGTCAAGCGCATTCTTGCCAGGGACGGTTACCGGATCCTCGCGGCGCACAATGCGCGCGAAGGGCTAGCACTGCTACGCGATCAACACGTGGATGTCGTGGTCTCCGATCAGGACATGCCGGGAATGTCGGGCGTGGATTTCCTGCAATGCGTGCAAACGCTGTCGCCGAAAACGATGCGCATCCTGGCCACCAGCTACGCCGACTTCCAGACCATGGCCGACGCGGTCAATAAGGGCGGGATTTTCCGCTGCCTGCCCAAGGATATTGACGACGATGCGTTGCGCGCCAGTGTGCGCGAGGCGATGCAGGCCAAGATCCGCGCGCTGGAGAACTCGATACCGCCGGGCACGTTGGGGAAGTAGACGCTTTCAATAACACCCCCTCGCCCCGCGGCAGCGGGGAGAGGGTTGGGGTGAGGGGTAAAAGCCGATTGGGTGAAGGCTTGCCCGCCGCGAGTCACTTCTCGACCAGAATCGCGGCAACGACCTTGCGGCTTTCCGAAGCCAGGATGTTGTAGGTCCGGCAGGCCGCGCGGCTGTCCATCACCTCCACGCCCACGCCCGCGGCGGCCAGTGCCCGCGCCAGTTCGGGCTGCGGGAAACGTTGCGTGGCCCCCGTCCCGAATATCACGATTTCGGGCTTCAACTCCGCGATGAACCCGAAATCGGCCCCCGTGAGCTGATCGAAGCCGGCCACCGTCCATTCGGTGACCGCCTGCGGCGTCACCACCACGCATTTTTCGTAGCGGATGTTGTTGACCGCGACGTAGCCCGTCCCGTATCCGGAGAACAGCTGCAGCCCTGCGATGGGCGTTAGGTGCAACTTCATGTCGTTCCGATAACCTGCTGATTTGCTTAAGGTTAGTCGCTCCGATAGAATATCACGCTTTTGCGCATATCAAGCGCCCAGTGGAGCCTTGGCCTCGACACGGATGAACGGTGTCCAGGTTACCGTCGAAGCTCCGGGGCGCTTGATAAAAGTGACTAACCGATACGACGGGCTTCGATAAGTCCCAAGGCAATGGAAGAGTTTTCTCGAATCAAGCGTCTGCCGCCGTACATTTTTAACGTCACCGGCGAGTTGAAACTCGCCGCGCGCCGGCGCGGCGAGGACGTCATCGACTTCAGCATGGGCAATCCCGACCAGCCTACGCCGCGTCACATCGTGGATAAGCTGGTCGAGACCGTTCAACGCCCCGACACCCACGGCTACTCGGTATCGAAGGGCATCATCCGGCTGCGGCGCGCGATCTGCAACTGGTACAAGGCGCGCTACAACGTCGAGTTCGACCCCGACTCCGAGGCGATCGTGACCATCGGCTCGAAAGAGGGCATCGCGCACCTCGCGCTCGCCACGCTCGATACCGGCGACACGGTCCTGGTGCCGAATCCCAGCTACCCGATCCACATCTACGGGCCGGTGATCTCCGGCGCGGACATCCGGCACGTGCCGATGTCGCCGGACGTGGACTTCTTCGAGGCGGTCGAGCGCGCCTTCAAGGACTCGTATCCCAAGCCGAAGATGCTGATCGTCAATTTTCCCAGCAATCCGACCACCCAGTGCGTGGACTTCGCGTTTTTCGAGCGGCTGGTCGCGCTGGCACGGGAGCATCACGTCTATATCGTGCACGACCTTGCTTACGCGGACATCGTGTTCGACGGCTACAAGGCGCCTTCGATCATGCAGGTCCCTGGCGCGCGCGAGATCGCGGTCGAGTTCTTCACCATGTCGAAGAGCTACAACATGGCGGGCTGGCGCGTGGGCTACATGGTCGGCAACCGCGAGCTGGTCACGGCGCTCGCCCGCATGAAGAGCTATCACGATTACGGCACGTTCACGCCGATCCAGGTGGCGTCCATCATCGCGCTGGAGGGTCCGCAGGATTGCGTCGAGACCGTGCGCCGGGTATACCAGGGGCGCCGCGACGTGATGTGCAGCGGCCTGAAGGCGATGGGCTGGAACGTCGAGGTGCCGAAAGCGACGATGTACGTGTGGGCGCCGATTCCGGAACCCTACCGCACAATGGGATCGCTCGAGTTTTCCAAGAAACTTCTGGCAGATGCGAAGCTGGCAGTAGCACCCGGAATCGGTTTCGGACATTATGGCGACGGTCACGTGCGCTTTGCGTTGATAGAGAACGAAGCCCGCACCCGTCAGGCGCTGCGCGGCATCAAAGACATGTTCAAGAAGGACGGCCTTCTTTAATGATGAACGCGGAACGATGAATGCGGAATGGAAGATGCCTGTAAATGGCGGTCAACGTGAATAACAATTTTCAAATCAGAGTGCCGAGACGCGAAGCCAGGGCGTTTCGTTCATCATTCATCATTCATAGTTCATCGTTATGAAAACGATCAATGTCGGGCTGCTCGGCATCGGCACCGTGGGCGGTGGCACGTTCGCGGTGCTCGCGCGCAACCAGGAAGAGATCGCGCGCCGCGCCGGCTGCGCCATCACCATAAAGATGGTCGCGGACAAGGAGGTCGACAAGGCGCGGCGCCTCGTCGGCAAGAAGGCCGCCGTTACCGCGGATGCGAACGACGTCGTGAGCAACCCCGATATCGACATCGTGGTCGAGCTGATCGGCGGCACCGGCG
>CAYYZZ010000003.1:0-31333 GCA_964476235.1 uncultured Streptomycetaceae bacterium
TGATGTAGAGCTTGCGCTCGAGCGCGTCGGTGACGGTAATGCCCTTGCCGCGGCCAATGAATACCTGCCGGATCACGGGCTCGATGCGCTGCGCCGGCTCGGCGAGATCCGAGTTATCCACCGGCACATCGCGCCAGCCGAGCAGCGCCTGGCCTTCGTCCTTGATCGCGCGCTCGATTTCGTATTCGCATGCGAAGCGCGAAGCGGGGTCACGCGGCAGGAACACCATGCCGACGCCGTATTGGCCCAGGGGCGGCAGTTTCACGCCGCGTTTGGACATTTCCTCGCGAAAGAACTTGTCGGGAACCTGGATCAGCAAGCCCGCGCCGTCGGAGAGCTTGGGATCCCAGCCGACCGCGCCGCGGTGCGTGAGATTCCTGAGAACCGTCAAACCCTGCTCGACGATGGCATGGCTCTTCTTGCCCTTGATGTTCGCGACGAAACCCACGCCGCACGCATCGTGCTCGTGGGCCGGGTGATAGAGTCCCTGCTCAGTAGGCAGGCCAGGCTGGTCCAAGGGTTGGTCCCCGAAAAAGTCTTTATTACAATGAGTTGTAGTCTGAAATGCGGCGCTGTCGCAAACACGCATAAAAATGGGGCGCAGTTGGCAAGTTTACTGTCTTAAGTGGCTGGATTCAACCAGGAAATCGTCTTTCGACAGAAGCGGGGTCAGGTTTCCTCGATGGAGAACAGCCGCCGGTGCTCGAGGATCGCGTAGCGGTCGGTCATGCCGGCGATGTAATCCGCGATGGCCCTGGGCGCGTCCGCCTGCGCGCGCTCCTGGAATTCCGGAGGCACCAGCCGGATGTCCGATAGGAACGCCCCGAACAGCTCGGAGACGACACGGCGCGCCTTGGTGCTCATGCGCACCACGCGATAGTGACGATAGAGGTTGTCGCGCAGAAAGTGCTTGAGCGCCAGGCTTTCTTCATGGATCCGCGGGCTGAAGGCGATGAGCGGAGGCGCCCGCCGCACCGACTCGATGGAATCCGGCGCGTGTCTGCGGATGTTTTCTGCGCTGGCGCGGACCAGGTCGGTCACCAGGGTATCGATCATGCGCCGCACGGTCTCGTGGACCAGACGCCGGCCCGCAAGCCGGGGGTAATCCTTCAGTACGGCCCTTAAGTGGCGTGCAACGATCCTCACCTCCGCGAGCTGCTCCAGATTGAGCAGCCCGGAGCGCAGGCCGTCATCCACGTCGTGGTTGTTATACGCAACCTCGTCGGCAAGGTTTGCCAGCTGTGCCTCGAGCGACGGCCGCCGCCGCTTGATGAACCGCTCCCCGACGTCGCCCAGGTCGCGGGCGTTCCTCGCTGAGCAGTGCTTCAGTATCCCTTCGCGCGACTCGAAGGTGAGATTGAGGCCGTCAAAAGCGGCGTAGCGCTGCTCGAGCACATCCACCACGCGCAGGCTCTGAAGGTTGTGCTCGAACCCTCCGTAGGGCCGCATGCACGCATTCAGCGCATCCTGCCCGGTGTGGCCGAAAGGGGTATGGCCGAGATCATGGGCGAGCGCGACTGCTTCGGTGAGGTCCTCGTCGAGCCGCAGGCTGCGCGCGACCGACCGGGCAATCTGCGCCACCTCCAGGCTATGCGTGAGCCGGGTGCGAAACAGATCGCCTTCGTGGTTGATGAAGACCTGGGTCTTGTATTCGAGGCGGCGGAAGGCGGTGGAGTGGATGATGCGGTCGCGGTCGCGCTGGTACTCGCTGCGCCCGCGAGGAGGCGACTCGCGATGACGGCGGCCGCGGGAGCGTTCCGGCCGGGCCGCGTAAGGCGCGAGTTCGCGCTCAGGCATGCGCCGCCGCGCCCAGTACGTCTGCGAGCGCCTCGCCGGTGACTTGATCGGAGACAAAGGCATCGCCGATGCGCTTCAACAGCACAAAGCGGATACGGCCACCCTCGACTTTCTTGTCGTGGCCCATCAGCTCGAGATAGCGTTCCAGGCCGAAATCGGGGGCAGCGACGGGTAACCCGGCGCTGGTGAGGAGCGTGCTCACCCGCGCCACGTCCTGCGCCGAGATCAGGCCGAGCCGCTGGGAAAGCCTGGCCGCCAGCACCATGCCGGCAGCGACCGCCTCGCCGTGCAGCCACGCGCCGTATCCCATTCCGGCCTCTATGGCGTGGCCGAAAGTATGGCCGAAGTTGAGAAGCGCCCGCACGCCATCTTCGCGCTCGTCCAGCGCCACGATTTCAGCCTTGATGGTGCAAGAGCGCTCGATCGCGTGTGCGAGCGGCTCGGCCTCGCGTTTCACGAGCCGCGCCATGTTCTTTTCCAGCCATTCGAACAGCGCGGGATCGCGGATCAACCCGTACTTGACCACTTCCGCCAGCCCGGCCGCGAGCTCGCGCGGGGGCAGCGTCGCGAGCATATCGGTGTCGGTGATCACGGCGCGCGGCTGATAGAAGGCGCCGATCATGTTCTTGCCGAGGGGATGATTGATCGCGGTCTTGCCGCCGACCGCCGAGTCCACCTGTGCGAGGAGGGTGGTGGGCACCTGGATGTAGGGCACGCCGCGCAGGAACGCCGACGCGGCAAAACCGGCGAGGTCTCCAACCACGCCGCCCCCCAGTGCGATCAGCGTGGTGCCGCGCTCGCAGCGATGTTCGAGCAGCGCATCGAAAATACGGTTGAGGGTTTCCCAGTTCTTGTGCGATTCGCCGTCGGGTAGCGTGATGGGCACTACCTCCACGCCCCGGGCTTCCAGCGCGCGCTTGAACGGCGCGAGGTAGAGGGGCGCAACAGTGGCGTTGGTGATGATCGCCACCTTTTTCTTGCGCAGCTGTTCCACGATCAGCTCGGCTCGCGCGAGCAGCCCGGCACCGATGTATATCGGGTAGCTGCGGTCGCCCAGTTCCATCTTCAGGGTTTGCATGATTCTTTTCCGGGGTTTCCGGTCAGCTGGTGCGCAGGGGCGCCCCCTCGCGCTCAGCCATGCCGGCTTGATGTCGGTGCAGCTGCTGTTCCAGCTTGTGCGCGAGGCTGCCCAGGCTCTGGTCGCCGGTATCGACGATGATGTCCGCAACCTCGCGGTAGAGCGGATCGCGCTCGTCGTATAACTGCTGCAGCCTGGTCAGGGGATCCGCAGTCTTGAGCAGAGGGCGGTTCTTGTCGTGGCGCGTGCGGCTCCACAGATCCGCCGCGGCCGCGCGCAGATAGACGACTACGCCGTTCCCAGCGAGCAGCTTGCGGTTTTCGGCGGAGAGCGCCGCGCCACCACCCGTGGCGAGCACGATGTCCTTGCGCCTGACCAGCTCCGCCAGGGTTTTCGCCTCACGCGAGCGGAAGCCGGCCTCGCCTTCGATCTCGAAAATCACCGCGACCTTGACCCCAGTTACGCGCTCGATCTCGTGATCACAGTCGTAGAAGGTCTTGCCGAGACGCCGGGCGAGCAGCCTCCCCACCGAGGTTTTGCCGGCACCCATCAACCCCACCAGGAAGATGTTGCCGGGGATGGGCCCTTTTCCAGCCGTCAGTTTGTGCCCGCTGTCGCTCATGGAGCGATTCTAACGGAACAGACTGGCGCCGCATAACCAGTGCACGGCGCAAATGAATGGCAACAAAAAAGGCGGCCGAGGCCGCCTTTTAAGCGTTTCCCACAGCCGTCTATTGGCGCAACGTGAGGCCGTCCTTGATGATCCGCGGCGAGATGAAGATGAGAAGCTCACGCCGGTCATCCGCCCTCAGGTTCTGCTTGAACAGGAATCCGACGTAGGGCAGGTCGCCCAGCACCGGGATCTTGTTGGTGGAGGAGCGCTCTTCCTGCGAATAGATCCCGCCGATCACCACGGTGCCGCCGTTTTCCACCAGCACCTCGGTCACGATCTGCTTGGTGTCGATCGAGGGCCCGGCCAGCGTGTTCGAACCCACGCTGTCCTTGTGGATGTTGAGATTCATGATCACGTTGTCATCCGGCGTGACCTGGGGCTTCACCTTGAGGGAGAGCGTCGCTTTCTTGAACGACACGCTGGTCGCGCCGCTCGAGGTCGCCTGCTGGTACGGGATTTCCGTGCCCTGCTCGATGGTCGCTTCCACCTGGTCGGCGGTGATCAAGCGCGGGCTGGAGATGATCTTGCCCTTGCCGTCCGCCTGTAATGCGGAAAGCTCCAAGGCCAAAAATCTGCTGAAACCCGGTTTGAACAAAAGAAGCGAGAACAAACCGGGATTGGCACCCGACAGGCCCGGCACCGGCAGGTTCACGTTCAGTGCGCCCGGCACGAGAGTCGGGGTGCCCTGTACGAAACCCACCATCTGCCCGGTGTTGCTGAGGTCGCCGCCGGGAGTCGCGTTCACTGCATTGCTGCCGCCCCCGATCTGCCTGAAGTTAGTGTTGCCAAATTCGCCGTAACCGAGCCTTACGCCCAGGTTGCGGCTGAAGGTGTCGGTCGCCTCCACGATGCGGGATTCGATCATCACCTGACGCACCGGCACGTCCACCTTGCGCAGCAGCTTGCGAACCTCCTCCAGCCGCGTCGGCGTGTCCTGCACGAAGATCGTGTTGGTGCGCGTGTCGACCACGGCGCTGCCGCGCTTGGACAGGATGCGCTGGTTCGGATCGGACAGCAGCTTCTGGAAATCGGCCCCTTTCTGGTAATTCAACTGAAAACTCTCGGTGCGGGTGGGCTCGAGGTCGTTGATCTGCTGCTGCGACTCCAGCGCCAGTTTTTCGCGCGTGGCCAGTTCGTCGCGCGGGGCAATCCACACTACGTTGCCGGTCTTGCGCATATCGAGACCCTTGCTCTGCAGGATGAGGTCGAGCGCCTGGTCCCACGGCACGTCCTTCAGCCTCAGCGTCAAGCTGCCGCCCACCGTATCGCTGGTGATGATGTTGAGCCCGGTGAAGTCGGCGATCACCTGCAGCACGGCCCGCACCTCCACGTTCTGGAAGTTGAGCGAGAGCTTCTCGCCGGTGTAGCCGCCGCCCCGCGCAATGCGATCCTGGTCCTGGGCTTGCTTCACTTCCACGATGAACCGGTTGTCGGACTGGTAGGCGGTGTGTTCCCAGGTGCCGCGCGGCTCGATCACCACCCGCGCGTTGTTGCCCTGCGTGATGGCGTCTATGGTTTGTACCGACGTGCCGAAGTCGCTCACGTCCAGGCGCCGCTGCAGATTCTTCGGCAACGCGGTGTTGACGAAATCAACGATGATAACCTTGCCTTGCACCTTGAGGTCGATGCCGACAGCGTTGTCGGAGAGATCGATCACGATGCGCCCTTCACCGGCGTTGCCGCGACGGAAGTCGATATCGCGCAGCGCATGGCGCGAATCTCCGGGCATCGCCTCGGCGAAATGGGTGGTCGCGCCCGCGGGGCTCGCGGCGGTCGTGGCGCCCTGCAGGGTGATGAGCAGCGCCCGCCCGTCAATCTGGGTGTCATAACTGGCGGCCCGCGACAGATTGAGCACGAGCCGCGTGCGGTCACCGGCCTGCACCACGTTGATGCTGCGCAGGTCGCCCTCGCCCACTTCCTGTGTGCTGCGGCCGAGCGTGCTGGTGGTGTTGGGGAAGTCGAACGCGATGCGCGGCGGGTTGTTCACCGTGAACCCGGCGGGCGTGCTGGCCGGCGCCTGCTTCAGCGTCACCTTGACGACCACCTTGCCACCGGTCGCGGGGGACACGTTGATCGCCTCGATCGAGTTCGCCTGGGCGTGGACGGCAAGACTCGCGGTAGCGAGCAGCAGCCCCAGCATCCCGTGCAAAATGGACATGACAAAGTTGGTTGTTGGCTTCATTTCCCTTACCTCCTGTTATTCCTGCAACAGCAGCGTGCGTTCCTCTTCCTTCCACTCGTTGCCGCTGTCTTGAACCAGTTCCTTCAACTTGAGGGCGGATTCGTTGATATCGATGATGCGCCCGAAGTTCTGTCCCATGAAGTCACCGGTCTGGACCCGGTACAGGTTGTTGTCCGGCGTCTTGATCAGCGCGAAAACCTGTTTTTGCCGCTGCAGCGTGCCAACCATCTTGAGATTCTCCAGCGGGAACGCTTCAAGCGGCCCTCTGCGGTGGTTCGGGGGCGGCTGCAGCGCGCCGGGAACGTTGGATGCCTTGGGGGCTTCAATCTTGCGCGGCACGAACGGATCGGTGAGATCGAACGCGGCGTATTCAAATGGTTCGTATGGCTTCACTTCCGGCAGGGGCGGTACGCGGCCGCGCGGCATGCTGTCCGAATCCTTGACGAACTGCCGCAGGTCCGAATGCTGCTCGCCGCTGCACGACGCGAGCGCGAGGCAGGTCAACGCGATAGCGAGGCGGTAGCGCATCATTTCTTCCCGCCTTTCGGAGCGGCGGCCTTTCTCTGTTGCGCGACTTCATCGTCATCCAGATAGCGGAAGGTCTTGGCTGTCGCATCGAGCGCCAAGACCCCCTTGGAGCTGCTGGTGATCCCGATATCGTTCAGCGTGACGATGCGCGAGAGCTTGCTGATGTCGCTCGCGAAGGCGCCGATGTCGTGGTAATTGCCGGTGATCCTGATCGTGATGGGCAGCTCCGCGTAGAAATCCCTCCGCGTTTCGCTGCCTGCGGGCTTGAACAACTCGAACTGAAGACCCCGCCCCAGGCCGGCCTGGTTGATATCGGTCAGCAGCGCATCCATCTCGGACTTGCCCGGCAGCTGCTTGAGCAGCGCGCCGAACTGCTTTTCGATGTCCTCCAGCTGTTTCTGGTAGGCCGGCAGATTGATCGCCTCGCTCTTCTTCGTGAGGAACGTCTTGCGCAGCCCCTCTTCCTTCTGGGCCTCGTTGTTGATCTTTACAATCTGGTCCTGCCAGTCGAACCAGTAGCTCGCGCCGACAATGAGCAGCAGCACAACCAGCAAGACGCCGAGCTTGACCAGGATCGGTGCGCTGCCGATACGCTTGGGATCGAGATATCGCTGAAGTTCGTTGGCTGTCATCGCCATGGCATTACCCCTTCGCGGCGGGCTTGGGCGCCGGCTTCCTGGTGTCTTCCTCGACCTTGGCGCGCGTGATGTTGATGTTCATGATGAACTCGTTGACGCGCAGGGGGCCCTGCTGTCCCGATTTAATCTCAATCAGGCCAGGGTTCTCCAGATGGGGCGAGGCTTCCAGGTTGCGCATCAGCGTGGACACCCGTGCCTGGGACTGGGTGAGGCCGGTGATCGTGACCCGGGTGCCGGCCTGCTTGATGCCCTTCAGGTAGACGCCATCGGGCAACTGCCGCACCAGCTGATCGAGCAAGTGGACCACTTCGGAGCGGGTACCCTGCAGGGTTTCCACCACCCGTTTGCGCGCGAGCAACGCCGCGGTCTGGTCCTTCAGTTTCTGAATCTCGGCGATCTGCTTGTCGAGCTTTTCAATCTCGCTCTGGAGATACTTGTTGCGGCTCACCTGGTTATCGAACTGGTCTTCGAGATAGATGTGCACGGCAAACCAGATGCCGGCGCCAATGGCGACCACGACACCCAGCATGATGAAGAACTGCTGTTGCTGATGCTTGCGCCGAATCTCGCGATGCGGCAGAAGGTTGACGCGGATCATGGGTCAAACCTCCGCATAGCCAGCCCGCACGCCACCATGAGCGAAGGCGCGTCCTGCGTCAGGGTCTTCGCCCGTATCTTTGAGGAAACCTGCATGTTAATGAACGGGTTAGCGACGATCGTGTTGACCTGCACGCGTTTCGCCACCGCTTCATCCACGCCCGGGATCGCGGCGCAGCCGCCCGAGAGCACGATGTGGTTGATCTGGTTGTGCTGGGTCGAGGTGAAGAAAAATTGCAGCGCGCGCGCGACTTCCAGGCCCAGCATGTCCATGAACGGCTGCAGCACGTCGGTTTCGTAGTTCTCCGGCAGGCCGCCGGCGCGCTTGGCGGCCTCGGCCTCTTCCGGGCTCAACCCGAAGCGATTCTGAATTTCCTGGGTCAACTGGTTGCCGCCGAACGGCTGCTCGCGCATGTAGATCGACTGGCCGTTGCGCAGCACGTTGACCGCCATGATAGAGGCGCCCACGTCCACGATCGCGATGTTCTGGTCCTTTCCCTTGTCAGCAAACTGGGACTCGATCAGCTCGAAAGCGGTCTGGGCGGCGAATACGTCAACATCCATCACCGATGCCTTGAGCCCCGCAGCCTCGACCACGGCCATCCGGTCGATGATCTTGTCCTTGCGGGAGGCGGCGATCAGCACTTCCACGTCGTCCGGGCTGTTGGGCGCAGGCCCCAGCACCTGGAAATCGAGATTGACTTCCTCCAGGGCGAACGGAATGTACTGGTTGGCCTCGGTTTCGACCTGCAGCTCGAGGTCCTCCTCGGTCTGCCCCGCCGGCACCAGTATCTTCTTGCTGATGACGGCCGCATTGGGCAGGGCGAGCGCTAGGTTCTTGATATTGCTGCCCAGGCGCTTGTGGCACCGCTTCATCGCGTCGCTCACCGCATCGAGATTGTTGATGTTGCCTTCCAATACCGAATCCTTGGGCAATGGCTCGATGGCATACCGCTCGATGCGATACATGCCCTTGCCGGCACTCTCGATCTCCACCATCTTGATCGCCGAGGAACTGATATCGGCGCCGATCAATGGCGGCATCTTGGCCTTGAACAGGCCTTCGAGGGCGTCGAGGCTAAATTTTCCTTTGAGCATAAGTTTATGGGTGACTATCCCACAGTTTACATTAGATGTTATCAACAACGCCCTTGGATGTAAAGCGTTTTGTCTTCTTTTATAATTAACGGGAACCCCGCCTATAATGGGGGGGCACTAAATATAGCTTACTCTGCAGCAAGTTGCTGCGATGTGGTTCACAAACCGATGGTTAAGCCCCCTTGCTGTTGTAATACCGCAACATACTTATATTAAGGTATTGATTTAATGAATATTCGATGGTTGGCTTTCCCTTTGGTCCTGCTGGCTTCCGGCGCTCTGGCGGCCGCCATATTGCTCGCGTTTGCCGCTGCCATTGTTTATCCCACGCTGCCCTCCCTGGAGGTGCTCACCGACTATCAGCCGAAAATTCCGCTGCGCGTCTATAGCGCCGACGGCAAGCTGATCGGAGAGTTCGGCGAGGAGCGCCGAGCCGTCGTGAGAATACAGGATGTCCCGCAACCCATGATCCGCGCCATTCTCGCGGCGGAGGACGAGCGCTTTTATCAGCACAGCGGCGTGGATTACCTTGGCGTGGCGCGGGCCGCGCTGTCCAATTTCGTCTCCGGCGGAGTGCGTCAGGGGGCTTCCACCATCACCATGCAGGTCGCCCGTAACTTCTTCCTGTCGAAGGAGAGAACGCTGACCCGCAAATTCAACGAGATGCTGCTCGCCTTCAAGATCGAGGCCAACCTCGGCAAGGACCAGATTCTCGAGCTCTACATCAACCAGATTTACCTCGGCCAGCGCGCCTACGGCTTTGCCGCCGCCGCGCAGATCTATTTCGGCAAGCGGCTGCCCGACTTGACGCTTGCCGAATCCGCGATGCTCGCAGGGTTGCCCAAGGCGCCCTCGGCTTATAACCCGCTGGCGAACCCCAGACGCGCCAAGCTGAGACAGCATTACGTGCTTCGGCGCATGCGCGAGCTGCAACTGATCACCAACGAGGAATGGGCCCTGGCCGACAAGCAGCCGATCGCGGTGAAGAAGCAAATCAACGAGTACCCGGTCCGCGCAGAATATTTCGCCGAGATGGTGCGCCAGGCACTCCACGAGCGCTACCAGGAAGACACTTACACGAAAGGCCTTCGGGTATACACCACGCTTCTGACCGCGCACCAGGAGGCAGCCTATGCGGCGTTGCGCCGGGGCGTGCAGGAGTATGACCGGCGCCACGGCTATCGCGGTTCCGAGGGATACGTCGAATTACCCCCCAAGCCGACCGACGAGGTGCTGGAAGACGCGCTGCAGGAAGCCGCTGACAGCGACGATATTTACGCAGCTGTCGTGGTCGAGGCCGGCCCCAAGCTCGTGCGCGCCTACCGCAAGGGCGGAGACTGGGTCGAGATCAAGGAGGACGGTCTCAAGTTCGCAGCCCGCATGCTGGGCGACAAGGCGAATCCCGCGCAGCGCATCCGCCGTGGCGCCATCATTCGCGTGCAGAAGGACGAAAAAGGGCGCTGGCAGATCGCGCAGCTGCCCGCAGTCGAGGCCTCGATCGTCGCGCTCGACCCGCGCGACGGCGCGGTGCGGGCGCTCGTCGGAGGTTTTGATTTCAACCGCAGCCAGTACAACCATGTCACCCATGCATTGAGACAGCCGGGCTCGAGCTTCAAGCCTTTCGTCTATTCGGCGGCGCTCGAGAAAGGCTTCACCGCGGCAACCGTCATCAACGACGCGCCGCTGACGTTTACGGCCACGCAGACCGGGTCGGAACCCTGGGAGCCGAAGAACTACGATGGCAAGTTTGAAGGGCCGATGCGGTTGCGCACCGCGCTCGTCAAATCCAAGAACCTGGTATCGGTGCGTATCCTGCAGGCGATCTCCCCGCAGTACGCGCAGGACTACATCGCGCGCTTTGGTTTCGATCCCAAACTGCACCCGCCTTATCTCACGATGGCGCTCGGCGCGGGCAACGTGACACCGATGCAGATGGTGGCGGCTTACTCCATCTTCGCCAATGGCGGCTATCGCGTGGCGCCGTACTTCATCGAGCGAGTGGAAGATGCGCGCGGCAATGTGCTGACGGCGGCGAAGCCGGCGGCGGCGGGAGCAGGGGCGGAACGCGTGATCGACGAGCGCAACGCCTTCATCATGAACAGCATCATGCGCGACGTGGTGCGCGGAGGTACCGGCGCGCGGGCGATGAAGCTCGGGCGCGGAGATCTCGCCGGCAAGACTGGCACCACCAACGAGTTCGTGGACGCGTGGTTCTGTGGCTACAACCCCGAGCTGGTGGCGGTCGCCTGGATCGGCTTCGACACGCCGCAGACGCTTGGACGCAACGAGACCGGTGCGCAGGCGGCGTTGCCGATCTGGATGGGCTATATGGGCGCGGCGCTGAAAGGGTCATCGGAACATCCGCTCGTGCCTCCCAACGGAGTGGTCGCGGTGCGAGTCAACCCGGACACCGGGCTGAGGGTCGCCGATGCCCAGACCGGCATAGTCGATTACTTCTATCAGGAATTCCTGCCACCCGAGCACGAGACGCTGGTCGGCGGCGTGATGGGGGGCGACCGCCCGCGGGAAGAGGTGCGCAACCAGCTTTTCTGAGCTGACCATGCCCAGGGAGACAGGCCGCAACGACCGGCGCAGCCACATCGCCCATCTCGCGGCGCGGCTGATGGCCGAGGATGGCATTGAGGACTATGCGCTTGCCAAGCGCAAGGCCGCGCGCCAGGCCGGCACGCCGGATACACGCGAGCTGCCGACCAACGAGGAAGTTGATGCGGCGCTCAGGACTTACCAGCAGATTTACCACCAGGAGGAGCACCGGGACCGGCTGCGGGCGTTGCGCGGGACGGCACTGCGGGCGATGCGGGAGTTCGCGCAGTTCAATCCGTATCTAACCGGATCGGTGCTGAATGGCAATGCCGGCAAGTACGCCGATATCAACCTCCAGCTTTTCACCGACAGCGCGAAAGCGGTCGAGCTCTACCTCATAGACCGGAAAATCCCTTACCGGACGGCGCAGAGCCGGCTGTATTGCGGTGCGGAGCCGCTCACGGCGCCGGTGTATACCGTCAACGATGACGGCACCGAGATCGAGATCACCGTGCTCTCGCCACGAGAGTTGCGAGGGTCGCTGCGCACCAGCCTCGAAGGAAAAAGCATCGAGCGCGCCAAGCTGCCTGCGGTCGAGCAGTTGCTGGAGCAAACCTGATCAGCTGTCGGCCTTCAGCCAGCCGGCGACATCGAGCGCATAGTAGGTGAGGATGCCATCTGCGCCGGCGCGCTTGAAGGCGGTGAGAACCTCCATCACGCATGAGCGCTCATCCAGCCAGCCGCGCGCGCAAGCGGCCTTCAGCATCGAGTATTCGCCGCTCACGTGATAGACGAAAGTGGGCGCCTTGAACTCTTCCTTCACACGCCGCACGATGTCCAGATAGGGCAGGCCGGGCTTGATCATGACCATGTCCGCGCCTTCTTCCAGATCGAGCGCGACCTCCCACAGCGCTTCGTCGCTGTTGGCGTAGTCCATCTGGTAGGTGTACTTGTTGCCTCGCCCCAGGCTTTTCGCCGAGCCCACCGCGTCACGAAATGGCCCATAGAAACCCGAGGCGTACTTCGCCGAATAGGCGAGTATGCGGGTATGGGAAAACTTTTGCTTGTCGAGCGCTGTGCGTATCGCGCCGACGCGCCCGTCCATCATGTCCGAAGGCGCCACCACGTCCACGCCGGCTTCAGCGCAGACGAGCGCCTGCTTCTCCAGCACCGCGATCGTTTCGTCGTTGAGCACGTTGCCCTGGCGGTCGGTCACGCCGTCCTGGCCATGCGTGGTATAGGGGTCGAGCGCGGCATCCGTGATCACGCCGAGTTCCGGGAAGCGTTTTTTCAGCGCGGTAACCGCGCGCGGCACCAACCCTTTGGGATTGATGGCTTCGCGGCCGTCACCCGTTTTCAGCTCCGCCGCGATCATGGGGAAGACTGCCAACGCCGGGATGCCGAGCTTCGCGCACTGCTCGGCGTGCGCCAGCAGCCGATCCACGGTATAGCGCCGGATGCCGGGCATGGACGGCACCGGCTCGGCCCGGTTCCTGCCCTCGATCACGAACACCGGGTAGATGAGGTCATCGGTGGTGAGCCGGTGTTCTCGCCGCAGGCGTCGCGAGAACTCGTCGCGCCGCATCCGTCGCATGCGCCGCCGCGGAAAGCCGCCGTAGAGTCGCATCGTATTAACCTTTTGAAGAAACTTGTTATTTCGGGGTGGGGGAACTATCCGTCATTATAAACGTCCTATATTGCAGACGATGTTGAGTCGTCTCCCGCTTCACCTCCCTGAGCGGGGGCCTTAATTCTAGTTAAGGCTTTTACCCCCGGTTTTACTCCCCTTTAACCGGGGGTTTTTTATGTACAGGCCACACCGGTAAGCTGCCGGGACATGCGCCAGCCGAACTGCCACAGGCCATCCGCATGCGCCGTCGATTCGAGGGGTGAAAATCAGCTAGGTTATTGTTATCGCGCCTGAAACTGGCGCATGCGGAAGCGCTTACTATACAATACGCGTTGCGCATAACAATACCGTCAACCAGGAACCCGCATGAACTTCCGCTGGCCCGTCATGCTGCTCGCCGGCACGCTGTTCTCCCCGGTTACGACGGCCCAAGGTCCCGCCAAGGCAGACCTTTCCAAAGCGCAGCAAATCGCGACGCAGGTATGCACCGCCTGTCATGCGGCGGATGGCAACAGCACTCTGGCCGTCAACCCCGTGCTCGCCGGACAGCACGCCGAATACACGCAAAAGCAGCTCATGAACTTCAAATCCCAGGGCGGCAAACCGGCTGAGCGACCGAACGCGGTGATGGCGGGTATGGCGGCGACGCTCTCGGCTGACGACATGCGCAACCTGGCCGCCTACTTCGAGATCCAGAAGCCCAAACCGCGGGCAGCACGCGATCCGGAGCTGGTGAAGCTCGGCCAGGCGATCTACCGCGGCGGCATTTTATCGAGGAACGTGGCGGCGTGTACTGCCTGTCATGGTCCGAACGGCGGCGGCGTGCCGGCCCAGTTCCCGCGCCTCGCGGGACAGTATGCCGAGTACACGGCGGCGCAGCTGAAGGCATTCCGCTCGGGCGAGCGCGCCAACGACCCCAATCGCACCATGCGCACGGTGGCCGAGAAGCTCTCCGACAAGGAAATCGCGGCGGTCGCGGAGTACATCGCCGGCCTGCGTTGATATCGGTTTGGCGCCTGACAACAGGTCGTCAGGCGTAAATCTCTCCAAAAACTTTTTCCGCGGCGTTGATCGTCCGCTCGATCTCGGCCTTGCCGTGGGCCGAGGAAACGAACCCGGCCTCGTACGCCGATGGGGCCAGGTAAATGCCTTCGGCCAGCATGGCGTGGAAAAAACGGTTGAATGCCTCCTTGTCGCATTGCATGACTTCGGCGTAGCTCGTGGGCGGTGTTTCGCGGAAAAACACGCCGAACATGCCGCCGACGGCCGCGGCGCAGAAGGGAATGTTGCGTGTCTGCGCGCAGCGGGTGAGGCCCTCGCATAACGAACGCGCGGTCGCGGCCAGCTTGTCGTAGAAGCCCGGCGACTGGATGAGCTTCAGGGTTGCGAGCCCCGCCGCAACCGTAACCGGATTGCCGGAAAGCGTGCCGGCCTGATATACCGGGCCGAGGGGCGCGATGGCCTGCATGATGTCGCGCCGGCCGCCGAATGCGCCGACCGGCATGCCGCCGCCGATCACCTTGCCGAGCGTGGTGAGGTCCGGCTTCACGCCATAGAGCGCCTGCGCGCCGCCGAGCGCTACGCGGAAACCGGTCATCACCTCGTCGAAAATCAACACGCTGCCATGCTTCGTGCAGAGCTTGCGCAGCGACTCCAGGAAGCCCGGGCGGGGCGCGACGAGGGTCATGTTGCCAGCGACCGGCTCCACGATCGCCGCCGCGATACCGGGGCCTTCGCGCTCGAAGGCGCGGGCCAGCGCGATTTCGTTGTTGTATTCGAGCACCAGCGTGGCGGAGGCGGTTGGCTCCGGCACGCCGGCCGAGGAAGGCTGGCCAAAGGTGAGCGCCCCTGATCCCGCCTTCACGAGCAGGGCATCGGCGTGGCCGTGATAGCAGCCTTCGAACTTCACGATCTTGCTCCGGCCGGTGTAGCCGCGCGCGAGGCGAATCGCGCTCATCGTCGCTTCCGTGCCGGAGCTGACCAGCCGCACCTGCTCGATCGAGGGCACCAGACGGCACAGGAGCTCCGCCATCTCGACCTCCTGCTCGGTAGGCGCGCCGAAACTCAAGCCCCGCTCGGCCGCCTGTTGTACCGCCCTCACCACTTCGGGGTGAGCGTGCCCCAGAATGAGCGGGCCCCACGAGCCGACGTAGTCGATGTAGGCACGCCCGTCCACATCCCATATCTGCGCGCCCTTGCCGCGCTGGATGAAGAGCGGCGTGCCTCCGACCGAGCGGAACGCCCGCACCGGCGAGTTGACGCCGGCGGGTATGAGTAGCTGCGCGCGCTGGAACAGCTTTTGACTGCGCTTCATGAGTGTTTTCGGAGCAATTTGCTGAGGCGTCGCGCCGCAAGCTTGACGTCCGGCGCGTCAAACAGGGCCGATATGACCGCCACGCCGTCGGCGCCCGCAGCGATGAGCTGCGGCGCATTATCGAGCGTAATGCCGCCGATTGCCACCAGCGGCAGCTTGATCCTGCGTTTCGCGTCGCTCAGCAGATCGAGCGGCGCGAGCACCGCTCCCGGTTTCACGCCAGACGGAAAAAAACTGCCGAAAGCGACGTAGTCCACGCCGGCGCGCTCGGCATCCAGCGCGCTCTCGATCCGGTTGTAGCAGGAGGCGCCGAGTATCTTCCCGCCGCCGAGCCTGTCACGCGCCTCCCGAAGAGAGCCGTCGTCGGAGCCCAGATGCAGGCCGTCGGCATCCAGGGCGAGGGCAAGATCGAGATGGTCGTTGATGATGAGCGGGACCTGGTATTCCCAGCACAGCGCGAGCAGGGCACGGCCCTGTATCAGCCGCAATGCCGCGCCCGCGGTCTTGTTGCGGTATTGCAGCAGGCGCGCGCCGCCGGCAAGCGCCGCTTCGACCCTGGCGAGCAGGCCGGGCGTATCGTCGGTGTCGGGGGTGACGGCGTAAAGGCCGGAAATCCCGCGCTTCACGCGTTATTCCTCTCGGCCGCCGCCTGCCTGTTCTTCCTCGCGCGCCCAGAACAGGCGATCCGGAATGTACTGGCCCATGCCGGGACGGAACGCCGCTTTCAGCGTCTGCCAGGTATATTCCTGGGCATCCTTCACGGCGTCGCTCACCTCGAGCCCGTTGGCGATGGTGGCGGCAATGGCGGACGCGAGTGTGCAGCCCGAACCGTGGTAAGTGCCGGGCAGTCGCGGCCAGGAGTCGCTGCGCAAGGCGCCGTTCTGGCCGTAGAGGGTGTTGACGACCTGGACGGTATTCTCGTGGGTCCCGGTGACGAGCACGTATTCGCATCCGCTGGCGATGATCCGCTTGGCGCACTCGGCGAGGTCGGGGCCTTCGCCCTCCTCGCCCTCTTCGGCCGCGAGCCGCCTTGCCTCCAGGCTGTTGGGCGTCAGGATGGTGGTCTGGGGAATGAGGAGTTCCCTCAGCGCGATCACCATCTCCTCGGTGACCAGTTCGTCGCCGCGGCCCGAAGCGAGCACCGGGTCGAGCACGAGCGGTACCTCAGGATAATCGGACACGACCTCTGCGATCGCGGCGATCTGCTCGATGTTCCCCAGCAGGCCGATCTTGAAGGCGGCGACCGGCATGTCCTCCAGCACGCAACGCGCCTGATCGATGACCCACTCGGCCTCGATCGGCGAGACGTCGTCCACGCCCATGGTGTCCTGAATGGTGACCGCGGTTATCACCGAGAGCGGATGGCAACCCATGCTCGAGAGCGTCATGATGTCCGCCTGCAGCCCGGCGCCCCCGCTCGGATCGGTTGCGGCGAAGACCAGAACGATGGGAGGCAGGTCGGCCATGCGTCGGGAGAATTCAGATGCCCGCGGTTGGTCGCGGGAGGACGATTCGATAGAATTGGATTCTAACTTAATTATGGACGCTTGAATGACCGCCACCGAGACCCGGGTCTACAAAACGTACATGTGCCTCATCTGCGGATTCCTGTACGACGAGGCTGCCGGGCTGCCCGAGGAGGACATTGCGCCGGGAACGCGCTGGGAGGACGTGCCGCCTAACTGGACCTGCCCGGAATGCGGCGCGCGCAAGGACGATTTCGAGATGGTGGAAATATAGAGACCAATGTTGAATGTTTAATGCTCAATTCTTAATCAGTCTTGGCGAACTTCGCTTAGACTGCTGATTCAACACTTAACATTAAGAATTCAACATTCAGCGTATGCGAATATTGCACACCATGATCCGCGTCGGCGACCTGCAGCGCTCGATCGACTTCTACACCCAGGTGCTGGGCATGCGGCTGCTGCGCAAGAGCGATTATCCCAGCGGGCGCTTCACCAACGCCTTCGTCGGTTACGACGAGGAGTCGAAGACGGCGGTGCTAGAGCTCACCCACAACTGGGACACGAAATCCTACGATCTCGGCAGCGGCTACGGCCACGTTGCGATCGAGGTTGCGGATGCCTACAAGACATGCGAAGAAGTGAAGAAGCGCGGCGGCAGGGTGACGCGCGAAGCCGGGCCCATGAAGCACGGCACCACCGTGATCGCCTTCGTCGAGGATCCCGACGGCTACAAGATCGAATTCGTCCAAAGGGGGAAGGCATCATAAGCCGCGAGCAGGGGCCTCGCTTGCGGGGATGCGCAAGCTTTGATGCCCGCCGCCGACGCTACGTCGACAATCCATTCAGACACGTTTGCGGAGGCGGTGCTTAACCGGAGGGACCGGCGTCATCGTCCGCCAGGCGGACGAAATCCTCGACCCGCAGGTCTTGCGCGCGCAGCCTGGCGTCCACCCCCAGCCGCTCGAGGTCCGCGGCCTTGAAGTAGCCTTTCAACGTGTTGCGCAGCGTCTTGCGGCGCTGGGCGAACGCCGCCGCGACGATGGTGCGGAATCGGCTTACATCGCGCGCGGGATGTGGCAGGCTCGCAAACGGCGTCATGCGCACCACCGCAGACTCGACCTTCGGAACGGGATGGAAGGCATCTGGCGCGACATCGAGAACGCGTTCCATCTCGAAACGGTACTGGAGCATTACCGACAGCCGACCGTATTCCGTGGAAGATGGCGCGGCAACCATGCGCTCCACCACTTCTTTCTGCAGCATGACGTGAATGTCCCAAATCGCGCCGGCGTACTGCGCAAGGTGAAACAACAGCGGCGTGGAAATGTTGTAAGGAAGATTACCGACCACGCGCAACCGGGTGCCCAGCGCCCCGAAGTCGAACTTGAGCGCGTCGCCCTCGTGTACCGTGACGCGTTCGGCCGCAAACGCGTTTCGCAGGCGGGCGATGATGTCGCGGTCGATCTCGACGACGTGCAGGTGATCGAGGCGCGCAGCGAGCGGCCGGGTCAGCGCCCCGAGGCCCGGGCCGATTTCCACCAAGAGGTCACCGGGCCGCGGCTCGATGGCGGCGACGATGGCGGCGATCACCGACTCGTCGGTGAGAAAGTGTTGCCCGAATCGTTTGCGCGGTACGTGGCGCATGAGACGGCCCGCCGCGACCGCTTCACGCGGCGCGGCGCTTACGGCTGCGGCTGCCGACGGCGAGCGCGGCGGCGAGCTTGATCGCCTCGACCAGGCTGCCGATCTCGGCCCTGCCGCTGCCGGCCAGATCGAGCGCGGTGCCATGGTCCACCGAGGTGCGGATGATCGGCAGGCCCAGCGTCACGTTGACACCGGCGCCGAAGCTCGCGTACTTGAGCACCGGCAGGCCCTGGTCGTGGTACATCGCCAGCACGCAGTCGCAGTCCTTCAGGCGTTTCGGCTGGAACAGGGTGTCGGCGGGCAAGGGTCCCGTGAGATCGAAGCCCGCGCGGCGCAGCTTGTCGACCACCGGCACGATGATCTCGGTTTCCTCGCGCCCGAGAAAACCCGATTCCCCGGCATGGGGATTGAGCCCGGCGACGAGGATGCGCGGCGCGGGGATCGAGAATCGCCCGATCAGGTCCTGCCGCAGCACGCGTAGCGTGCGCTCCAGACTCTTACGCGTGATGCTGCGCGCGACGTCCTTCAACGCGAGATGGGTGGTGGCAAGGGCGACCCGCATGCCGCCGCCCACCAGCATCATCACCACGTGCTTCGTGCCCGTGAGCTCGGCGAGAAATTCGGTATGGCCGGTGAACGGGATGCCCGCGTCGTTGATGACGCTCTTCTGCAGGGGCGCCGTGACCATCGCGTCGAACACACGGTTGCGGCAACCGATGGCGGCGGCCTCCAGGGTGCGCAGCACGTAGCGGCTGTTGACGGGATCGAGTCGACCGGCGACTGCAGGCCGCTCGATCGGTATGTGATGCACCATGAGCGCGCCCGCGCGGGGCTTCGCGGCGGCAGCAGCAGCAGAAAAGTCCGTCAGCCTGAGCGGCACGCCCAGGCGGCGGGCGCGGCTCTTCAGGAGTTCCCGGTCGGCCAACACCACGACCCGGGCCGGCAGGCGCCGGCGCGCGAGTCCAACGCAGAGGTCAGGCCCGATGCCCGCAGGCTCGCCCGCGGTTACCGCAATCAGCGGAGTTTTGAGTGTTGAGTGTTTAATGTTGAGTTACCTGAGTGTCAATGGACGGCAGGGACGATAACTTAACACTTAACACTCAAAATTCAACACTCGCGTCAGCGTTCCTCGAGGCGATATTCGACGTAGGCCAGGTCGCGCAGTTGACGCACCCACTCCTGATAGGACTCATCGGCCTTGCGCGCGTGCAGCGCTCTGCGCGCATCCAGCCGCAGGCGCTCGCGCGACATGTCCTCGTTGCGCCGTTCCAGCACCTGGATCAGGTGCCATCCGAATGGCGTCTGCACCGGCCCGCCGATATCGCCCGGGTTGAGCGGATTCATGGCGCGCTCGAATTCCGGCACGGTGTCGCCCGGAGACAGCCATCCCAGATCGCCGCCCCTGGCGTTGCTGCCGTCCTCGGAATACTGGCGCGCCAGCTGCGCGAAATCGGCCTTGTTTTCCAGGCGCTCCTTGATGCTCACCAGGCGCCGGCGCGCTTCGGCTTCCGGCACCAGCTCGTTGGTCCTGATCAGGATGTGGCGCGCGCGGGTCTGGCGGACGATCACCGGGGCGGTGCTGCCGCGGCGCTCGTTCAGCCTGAGGATGTGGAAGCCATTGGCGCTGCGCAACAGGGAACTCACCGTCCCGGGCTGCAGTGTCTTGACCGCGTCCAGAAACAACGACGGCAGGCGCGCGGCGTCGCGCCAGCCCATGCCGCCGCCCTGCAGCGCATCGGGCGCTTCTGAAAAGCTCGCCGCGACCTGGCGGAAGTCGGCGCCGGATTTCAGTTGCTCGAGCGCCTGCTCGGCGCGGCCGCGCCGGGCCTGGATCTGCTCGGGACTGGCGTTTTCCGGGACGGCCACCAGGATGTGCGAGAGGTTGTACTCCTCGCCGCGCCCGGTTTGCGACTGCTGCGTGTTGATGAAATTGTCGATCTCGCCGTCGGTCACCACTATCCGGTTTTCCACTTCGCGTTCCCGCAGCCGCGATAGCAGGATCTCGTCCCGAATGTCCTCGCGGAACCGGGAGAAGGGCACGCCATCTTTTTCCAGCGTCGCGCGCAGCGCCTGCACGGTGAGCTTGTTCTCCTGGGCAATACGCTGGATCGCGCGGTCGAGGTCGCCATCGTCCACGCGCAGCCCGGTTTCCTTGGCGTACTGCAGTTGCACGCGGCTGGAGATCAGGCGCTCGAGGGTCTGCCGTTCCAGCGCTTCGTGCGGCGGCGGCGGCGTGCCCTGCTGCTTCAGCTGCATTGCGGCGAACCGGGTGCGGTCGGCCAGGTCGCCGCGCGTGATCACCTCGTTGTTGACCACTGCCACGATACGGTCGAGCACGACGACCCTGCGCGACTGCTGCGCCAGGGCCGCCGGCGCGAGCGCGGCGGCAATCAGGAGCGCCTGCAAGAAAAGGGCGCAGCGCGGAAACCGGGATCGGCTTCCAACCATGGACCGGCTTGCGGTGTCAGTAATACGGTGTTCGTGTCTCATCGGACCTGGGGGCGCGGGGATCCAGCCTGGTATAACCGCCAATGTTGCGTTTCAGCGTTTCCATCGGATTAGAGCCGATGCGCGACATGCCGTTCAATTCGAGCTGCACAAAGAACGTGGTGGATGTCTGCTGGAGGGCGGTGGCGAAACGGTGAGCGACCACGCGCAGCGCCCAGCAGTCGCCATTGTATTCCACGCCGGCCAACCCCTCGAGCGTGCGCTGATCGAGCAGCGAATAATTCCACCGCGCAAGCGCCGTCCACCCCTGGCTGACCGGCCATTGCATCGAGACGTCGGTCTGGCGCAGCGCGTTCAGCGTCTCGCGGTAGCTCAGGTTAAGCACTTTCCCGGGCTGCGGTTGGTAGCGCGTGCCGACGTTGAATTTCTGGGCCTGGGAAAAGTTGGTGCTGTACTGCCAGCCCACATCGGCCGTCCAGTGAGGCGCGACCGCCCCGGAAAGCACGGCGAGCAAGTCGGAGCTGGAGCTCGTGCGCAAAGGCGCGCCGGGCAGACCGACGCGCTGGGTATCGAAATAAAATCGCTGTGCCACACCGCCGCGCAGGCGTTCACCGCCCGTATCGGCCGCGATCAGGCGCGAGGAGACGCCGAGCGTCACCTGGTTGGCGTTGTTGATGCGATCCCATCCCGCGAACTGGTTCTCGGAATAAATGGTCGAGAAATTGATGTCCTGCTGGCCGCTGTCGAATACCGGTATGCGGCTCTGGTCCCGGAACGGAATGTAGACGTAGTAGAGCCTGGGCTCGAGCGTTTGCAGAAAGGACGTTCCGCCGATCGAGGCCGGCCGCTCGAACACCATGCCGCTGTCGGTGGAAAAGATCGGCAACGTGCGGTTCACGCCGGTGAAGCCGGTGGTGTTCGGGTCGATCGAATAGTGCGTCACGTTGAGTCCCAGCTTGGGCGTGACATGCGCAAAAGCGGTTTGCAACGGCAGGCTCAAGCTCGGGTAAGCCAGTGTGCGCTTCCCGCTCACCTGGGTGGGATGGTCAAAGCCGACGTACTGCCCGTAGAAATCGAAATCCGAGCGCAATACGTCCTGGCGCGCGGCGTTGAGCGTCAGCTGCGGCTGCCGGTTGTAGGGCGGCGTCACCGGCGCCAGGGGGTCGGCCTGCAGCGTCTGCCAGCGCTGGACCAACCCGGTGAGCCCGTACGAGCCGGCGTTGCCCCAGGCGCCGTTGCGGCCGAGGGCGCCCTCGCGCGGCAGCAGCACCTGGGAGGTCGTGGCGATCTGGGTGGAAAGATCGGTGAAATAGGTGTCATCGGACACTTTCTGCAGATTGAGCGTGCCGAACCAGCCGCTGGGCAGGGTTTGGTTGTGGCGGAGGTTGTAGGCCCAGCGCCGCGCGCCGCCGCGCGCGTTGTCTCCCGGCAGCAGGTCGGCGCGGGCTTCGCCGAGATAAGCCGGATCGAGGTAGCGGAAGTCGGTATTGACCAGCACGCCGCGGCGCGTCATCACGCGCGGTGAGAGGGTGGCGTCGCGGTTGGGCGCGATGTTCCAGTAGTAGGGGAGGGTCAGTTCCGCGCCGCCCTTGTCGGTGCTGCCATAGTGCGGCGTGATGAAGCCGGACTTGCGCTCCTGGTGCAGCGAGAAAGACAGGTACGGCGAGTAGAAGATCGGCACGCCCATGAACACAATGCTGGCATCGCGTGCCACGCCCAGATCGCGGCTCTTGTCGATGGTCAGCTCGCCCGCCCGCAGGTACCAATCGTCGTTGCCCGGCGCGCAGGCGGTGTACTCGGCGCGCCGCGCCCGGTATTGGTCGGCTCCCTCGAACAATATGTGCTCGGCTGTTCCACGCGCGTCCGTTTCGCGGAACAGCTGCCGCTGCCCGCCCAGGTCCTGGCTCTTGTGCAGCGTGTAGCGCGGGTTGTCCATGAAGCCGCGCTCGGTCTCGAGGTTGTATTTCAGGCGCGGCCCTTCCACCACGTCAGCCCCCCGCTCGATGCGCACGCTGCCTTCCGCCGTGACCTCGTCCGACGGCTTGTCGTAGCGCAACCGGTCGGCGTGCACCGCCTGTCCTCGCGTCCTTAGCCTCACGTTGCCTTCGGCTTCGGTCTCCCGGTCGTTGTGCCCCTGCAACCGGTCCGCGTCGAGGAACAGCGGCACCTCCTCCTTGATCGAAGGCGGGGCCAGGGTCAGCGCGGGCTGCGGCTTGAGTTTCAATCCCTGCTGCGCGCCGGCCGCAAGCGGCAGCGCGCATAAAACAGCGAGCGAGATGCGTGTTATTTCCAGCTTTTGCATCGGGAAGGACAGCGGAAGCGAGATGCTAAAATCGCACAATTCATCGCGGAAGGCAATCGGATTGCAGGCGTCACCGGACATTCGATTGGAACAGCTGCAGGAATGGCTTGCCACGCACCTTGCGGCGGGCGCGTTCACGATGAAGCCCGCCTCCGCGGACGCCAGTTTCCGCCGCTATTTTCGCGTGGCCGCGGACGGCCGTTCCTGGATTGCGATGGATGCGCCGCCGGCGCGCGAGGACTGCCGGCCGTTCGTGCGCGTAGCGGGGCTGCTGCGCGCGGCGGGCGTCAACGCGCCGCGGGTCGAAGCGCAGGACCTCGACCGGGGATTCCTGCTGCTCACCGATTTTGGCGACACCACCTATCTCGCCGCGCTCGATGAGGCCAATGCGGACCGGCTCTTCGGCGACGCGGTCGAAGCGCTGCTCAAGTGGCAGCTCGCGAGCCGCGCGGGGGAGCTGCCGCCGTATGACGAGGCGCTGCTCCGGCGTGAATGCAACCTGTTTCCGGAATGGTACGTCGCGCGTCATCTGGGTGTGACGCTCTCGCCCGACCAGCAACGCACGCTTGCCGAGATGATCGCGCTCATTATCGCTCGCGCGCTCGCGCAACCGGCGGTCTACGTGCACCGCGACTACATGCCGCGCAATCTGATGGTGACCAATCCCAACCCCGGCGTGATCGATTTCCAGGACGCGGTGTACGGACCGATCAGCTACGACGTGGTGTCGCTCACGCGCGACGCGTTCGTGAGCTGGGAAGAGGCGCGCGTCATCGACTGGGCGGTGCGTTACTGGGAGAAGGCCAGGCGGGCGGGGCTGCCGGTCGACCCGGATTTCAGCGGGTTCTACCGCGATTTCGAGTGGATGGGCCTGCAGCGCCACTTGAAAGTGCTGGGCATCTTCGCGCGCATCCACTATCGCGACGGGAAGCACGGCTATCTTGAGGACACGCCGCGCTTCGTGCGCTACGCGCGCGCCGTCGCCGAGCGTTACCGCGAGCTCGCGCCGCTCGCGCGCCTGTTCGACCAGCTCGAAAAGCGCGAGCCGGCGGCCGGTTACACCCCGTGACCCGCCGGCGATCCCGAACGTGAAAGCGATGATCCTTGCCGCCGGTCGCGGCGAGCGCATGCGCCCGCTGACCGACCGCGTGCCCAAGCCATTGCTTCCTGTCGGCGGGCGGCCGTTGATCGCGCATTTGATCGAGCGGCTCGCGCGCGCCGGCTTTGTCGATCTGGTGGTTAACGTCTCGCACCTCGCCGGGCTGATCGAGCGCGAGCTGGGCGACGGCTCGCGCCACGGCGTGCACATCGTCTATTCACGCGAGGAGCAGGCGCTCAAGACCGGGGGCGGCATCGCCTACGCGCTGCCGCTGCTCGGAGAGGCGCCGTTCGTGGTGGTCAACAGCGACATCTACTGCGACTTCGACTTCGCGCGCCTCGCGGCAGTCGAGGCGGGCCTCGGCAGCGGCGCCCTGGCGGCCCACCTGGCGCTGGTCGATAACCCGCCGCACCACCCCGCGGGCGATTTCTGCCTGCGCGAAGGAAAGGTGTCTGCGGAGGGGCGCGAATCGCGGCTCACCTTCAGCGGTATCGGGGTTTACGCGCCCGCGCTGTTTGCCGGCGTCGCGCGCGGGGCCAAATGCCAGCTGGCCGCGTTGCTGAAGCCGGCGATGGCGCAAGGACGCGTCACCGGCGAGCATCACCGGGGCCTGTGGATGGACGTCGGCACGCCCCAGCGGCTGGCCGACCTCGAGCAGTTGCTCGTCCCGGCTCGGCGGAAATGACGGTAGCGGACCCAGGCTGGCACGCAGGCTTGTTTATAATCCTAGGAGTTTGTCGGGCTTAGGGCCGACAAACTCCTAATGCAAAACCGGCACTAGGAAATTCGCAAGAGAGGATGACCGACATGAGAATTCGCCCTCGCTTTTCTTCACATGCCGCTGCTTCGGCCGGGTTTTCATTGAAATGGTCAGCCGGTTTTGCTGTTAGCAGCCTGTACGGACTGTTAAGTCCGACAGGCTGCTAGGATGACAGCAGGCATGGACACCGGCATCTACCGGCGGCGGCGGGAGCGGCTCGCGGCCGCGATGGGCGCCGGCGTGGCCATCGTGCCGACCGCGCCCGAGCGCACCCGCAACCGTGACTCGCACTACCCGTACCGCTTCGACAGCTATTTCTACTACCTCACCGGGTTCCGCGAGCCCGAGGCGGCGCTGGTCATTGTCGCGGGCGCGCAGTCCAGGAGCCTACTGTTCTGCCGCGACAAGGACCCCGAGCGCGAGACCTGGGACGGTTTCCGCTACGGCCCGGAGGCAGCGCGCGCCGCCTTCGGTTTCGACGAAGCCCATTCGATCCATCAAATCGACGCGCTGATGCCGGAGTTGATCGCCGACCGCGGCGCGCTCTATTGCCGCCTCGGCGAGGATTCGTCGTGGGATACGCGCGTAACGGGCTGGATCAACCAGGTGCGCGGCCGTGCGCGCAGCGGCGTCACGGCGCCGGGCGAGATCAAGGACGTGCATGCGCTGCTCGACGAGATGCGGCTCGTCAAAGGGCCGGAAGAGCTCGCCGTGATGCGGCGCGCGGCCGCCATCACCACCGGCGCGCACCGCCGCGCCATGCGCGCGGCGCGGCCGGGCCGGGCCGAATACGAGGTCGAAGCTGAGCTGCTGCACGAGTTCCGGCGCCATGGCGCGCAGGCGCCGGCCTATACCCCGATCGTCGCTGCCGGTGATCGCGCCTGCGTGCTGCATTACGTGCAGAACGACGGCCGGCTTGAGGACGGCGACCTGCTGTTGATCGACGCCGGCTGCGAGCTCGATGGCTATGCTTCGGATGTCACGCGCACTTTTCCGGTCAATGGCAAGTTCAGCGGGCCGCAACGCGAGATCTACGAGTTGGTGCTGGCGGCGCAAGCCGCGGCGATCGCGGCGGCCAGGCCAGGCAATGGCTGGGATGCGCCGCACCGCGCTGCGGTCGAGACCCTGGCGCGGGGTCTGATCGACCTCAAGCTCCTTGCGGGCGGCGTCGCCGAGGCGCTGGAGACCGAGTCCTACAAGAAGTTCTACATGCACCGCACCGGTCACTGGCTGGGGCTCGACGTGCACGACGCAGGCGATTACAAGCGCGGCGGCGAGTGGCGCAAACTCGCCCCGGGCATGGTGCTCACGGTCGAGCCGGGCTGCTATATCCGGGCGGGCGATGGCGTGCCGGAGCGCTTTGCCGGCATCGGGGTGCGCATCGAGGACGATGTGGCGATAACCGATGCGGGCGCCGAAGTGCTCACCCGCGATGCGCCGAAGCATCCCGCCGAGATAGAGGCCTGGATGAGTTCGCGCGATGCCTGATTACGACGTGCTGATCGTGGGCGGCGGCCCGGTCGGCGCCGCGACTGCGCTGGCCCTGCGCGGCGCCGGCCTGGCGGTGGGGCTGGTGGAGGCGCGGACCCCGCAAGCCGTGCACGCGGACCCGCGCCCGATCGCGCTCTCACATGGCAGCCGGCTGATACTGGAGCGGCTCGGGGTGTGGGAGCAGCTGGCTCCGGCCACCCCGATCGAGCGCATCCACGTATCGCAGCGGGGCGGTTTTGGCCGGGTCGAACTCGATGCGAATGAAGCCGGCCTGCCGGCCCTGGGTTACGTCCTGGATTACGGCCGACTTGCCACCACGCTTGCCGGCGCACTCGAGGCGCAAGACGGCTGCCATCTGGTACGGACTGCGGTGAGCGCGCTTGAACCCGGGCCTGATGCAGCTCTCGCGCGATTCGACGCTGTCACCGGTCCCGGGCCGGCCACGGCCCGACTGCTCGTTGTGGCCGACGGTGGCGCGCTCGCCGCAGCACGGGCGCGCACGCGGGATTACCGCCAATCCGTGGTAACCACGCACGTCGCTTGCGGCATCCCACACCAGAATGTTGCTTATGAGCGTTTCACGCCCGAAGGACCGCTGGCGTTGCTGCCCACGGGCGACAAGCTCGCGCTGGTATGGACCACCACGCCGCAGCATGCACAACTATTGTGCGAGCTGTCCGAGGCGGCGTTCCTGGAGCGGTTGCAGAGCGCTTTCGGAAACCGGCTGGGCACCTTCAGTCAGCCCGGCGCGCGCTCCAGATACCCACTTGCCTTGAAAGTCACCGATCGTATTGCAGAGCCACGGATCGTTGCGCTGGGCAACGCCGCGCAAACCTTGCACCCGGTCGCCGGGCAGGGCCTGAATCTCGGATTGCGGGACGCCTGGGAGCTGGCGGCAACGGTGCGAGGCTGTGACAGGGGCGAGATTGGCGGCGCCGCGCATCTCGGGGTCTACCAGGCCCGGCGGCGTCTCGACCGCCGCGGCGTCATCGGGTTTACCGATGGGCTGGTGCGGCTGTTCTCCAACGATTTCGCGCCGCTGAGGCTCGCCCGCGGTCTGGGGCTCACGGCGCTTGGCGCCTTGCCTCCGGTCAAGGGCTTCGTGGTGCGGCGCATGACCTTCGGCACGCGCGGCTGATGCCGTTCCAGCTATTGATGGCAATCCACACGGTTCAGTAGGGTCGCTCGCCATCGGAATTGATTCGCCTTGGCCGGGACAAGCACGCTGGAACGGCACTGAGCGCGCGCCGCCATCCATTATTGCTTTTCTTGCGCGGGCGCAGCGATTACAATGGCGCCCTTCCCCGTAAACAAAACACACTCGATCGCGGACACGGCACGCTCGATGCACATCGGCCCGTATCAGCTCAAGAACAATCTCATCGTCGCGCCGATGGCGGGGGTTACCGACCGCCCGTTCCGGCAGTTGTGCAAGACCATGGGGGCGGGCATGGCGGTGTCCGAGATGGTGGCGAGCAATTCGCTGCTGTGGGGCTCGGAGAAAACGCGCCGCCGTGCCAACCATGATGGTGAAGTCGACCCGATCTCGGTGCAGATTGCGGGCGCGGACCCCCGGATGCTGGCGGAGGCGGCGCGCTACAACGTCGACCAGGGCGCCCAGATCATCGACATCAACATGGGCTGCCCCGCCAAGAAAGTCTGCAACGTGATGGCGGGCTCGGCGCTCCTCAAGGACGAGCCCCTGGTCGGGCGCATCCTCGACGCGGTGGTCGGGGCGGTAGCCGCCCCGGTTACGCTCAAGATCCGCACCGGCTGGGACCGCGGCAACCGTAACGCCATCCTGATCGCCCGGACCGCGGAGCAGGCCGGCATCCAGGCGCTCGCCATTCATGGCCGCACCCGGGCCTGCGGGTTCTCCGGCGAGGCCGAGTACGACACCATCGCGGCGGTCAAGGCCGAGGTCGGGATCCCGGTGATCGCCAACGGCGACATCTCCACCCCCGAGCAGGTCAAGGAGGTCTTGGACTACACCCGTGCCGATGGCGTGATGATCGGGCGCGCCGCCCAGGGCCGGCCGTGGATGTTCCGCGAGATCCAGCACTACCTCGAAACGGGCGACCGGCTCCCGCCGCCGGAGGTGGAAGAGATCCACCGTGTCCTGGTCGCTCACCTGAACGATCTCTACGAGTTCTACGGCGAATATACCGGAGTGCGCGTCGCGCGCAAGCATATCTCCTGGTACACCAAGGGCCTGGCCGGATCGGCGGCGTTTCGCCACGCCATGAACCAACTCGAGACCCGTTTCGAGCAACGGGGAGCGGTGAACGGATTTTTCGCGCAACTCGCCGACCGCGGGCGGCGCCTGACCTATGCCGAGGAACTCGCAGCATGATCAACGAAAACGAAATGGCGCGCATCGTGCGCAAGGCGATCGACGGCTATTTCCGCGACCTGGACGGGGAGAAGCCCTGCGCGGTCTATGACATGGTCATCCATTGCGTGGAGAAACCGCTGCTGGAGAGCGTGCTGCACCGCGTGCGCGGCAACCAGTCCCATGCCGCCGAGATGCTCGGCATCAACCGCAACACACTGCGCAAGAAGATGAGGGTGCACGGCATCAAGTTCTAGGATTGAGGATTGAGGATCGAGGATTGAGTGTCCAGCAGGCTCGGTTACCGGCGGCACTTTCCTCAATCCTAGTAACTCAATCCTGCCGTCATGGCCGTCATCAAGCAGGCGCTCATCAGCGTCTCGGACAAGACCGGCGTCGTCGAATTCGCGCGCGGCCTGACCGGTTTCGGCGTTGCGCTGATTTCCACCGGCGGCACCGCCAAGCTCCTGAGAGACGCGGGTCTCAAGGTGACCGAGGTCGCCGACCATACCGGTTTTCCCGAAATGCTCGACGGGCGGGTCAAGACCCTGCATCCCAAGGTGCACGGCGGCATTCTCGCCCGGCGCGATGTCCCCGGCCACCTGGCCGCGCTTGGGAAAGCGGGTATCCCGACCATCGACCTGGTGGTCGTCAATCTCTACCCCTTCGCTGCGAACGTGGCGAGGCCCGGCTGCACGCTCGCCGAGGCGATCGAGAACATCGATATCGGCGGGCCGGCCATGGTGAGGAGCGCCGCCAAGAACTACGAGCACGTGACGGTGGTGACCGACCCTGCGGACTACGAGCCGGTCCTGAAGGAGATGGCGGCGGCGGCCGGCGCGATCGGGGCCGAGACGCGCTTTCGCCTGGCGCAGAAGGCGTTCTCCCATACCGCGCACTACGATGGCGCGATCAGCAATTACCTGACTTCGTTCGACGCCGCGGGCGGCCGCGCCCGTTTCCCGCAGCGGCTCAATCTGCAGTTCGAGCGGGTCCAGGCGATGCGCTACGGGGAAAATCCGCACCAGGAAGCCGCGTTCTACCGCGATTCTCAGCCGGCGCCGGGCAGTCTCGGCGCCTATCGCCAGTTGCAGGGCAAGGAACTGTCCTACAACAACATCGCCGATGCCGACGCGGCGTGGGAGTGCGTCAAGAGCCTGGCCGAGCCCGCCTGCGTCATCATCAAGCACGCCAATCCCTGCGGGGCCGCCGTCGCAGCCAACCTTGCCGAAGCCTACCGCAAGGCGTTCGCCACCGACCCCACCTCGGCTTTCGGCGGCATCATTGCCTTCAACCGTCAGCTCGACGGGCCCACGGCGCAGGCCGTGACGCAGCAGTTCGTCGAAGTGGTGATCGCGCCCGGCGTCGCGCCGGAAGCGGCGCGGCTGCTCGCGGTCAAGGCCAACATCCGCGTGCTCGAGGTGCCGCTCGCGCCCGGCGCCAACGCCTACGACTTCAAGCGCGTGGGCGGGGGGCTGCTGGTGCAGACGCCCGATAGCGCGAACATCGATGCCGCAGGACTCAAGGTGGTCACGCGCGCGAAGCCGAGCGCAGCGCAGGTCGCGGACCTCCTGTTCGCCTGGCGCGTGGCCAAGTTCGTGAAATCCAACGCCATTGTGTTCTGCGGCGGGGGCCAGACGCTGGGAGTGGGCGCGGGACAGATGAGCCGCGTGGACTCGGCGCGCATTGCCGCCATCAAGGCGGAGAACGCCGGGCTCACGCTCAAGGGATCGGTGGTCGCCTCCGACGCCTTCTTTCCGTTCCGCGACGGCGTGGACGTGGTTGCCCGTTCCGGGGCGGTCGCGGTGATCCAGCCCGGCGGCAGCCTGCGCGACGAGGAAGTCATCGCCGCCGCCGACGAGCATGGCATCGCCATGGTCTTCACCGGTTTCCGGCACTTTCGCCACTGAAAAAATCAACCGCAGAGGCGCCAAGACGCAAAGGAAACGCAAAGCTTGGAACTGAATATTTTTTTGCATCTCTTTGCGCCGCCTTCGCGCCTTTGCGTCTTTGCGGCTCAGATTGGGTAAATGAAGCTCCTGGTCATCGGTTCGGGGGGAAGGGAGCACGCGCTGGCGTGGAAGCTCGCGCGCTCTCCGCGCATCTCGCGCGTGTTCATTGCGCCCGGCAACGCGGGCACCGCGCGCGAGGACGGGCTTGCCAACGTGACGGCGGCCTCGATACCGGAGTTGATCGACTTCGCGAAAAAGGAAGCGATTGCGTTCACCATTGTCGGCCCGGAAGCGCCGCTTGCCGAAGGCATCGTGGATGCGTTCCAGGCGGCGGGTCTGAAGATCTTCGGCCCGGTCCGGGCCGCCGCCCGTCTCGAGAGCTCCAAGGAATTCGCCAAGAGCTTCATGCAGCGCCACGGCATACCGACCGCGGCTTACGCGGCGTTCAGCGAGGCCGGCCCCGCCCACGAGTACGTGGACCGGCACGGCGCGCCCATCGTCATCAAGGCCGATGGCCTTGCCGCGGGCAAGGGCGTGGTGGTGGCGATGAGCGCGGCCGAAGCGCACGCAGCGGTGGACGGGATGCTCACCGAGAAGAAGATGGGCGCGGCCGGCGCCCGGGTGGTGATCGAGGAGTACCTGGATGGCGAGGAAGCGAGCTTCATCGTGCTCGCCGACGGCCGCCACGCGCTCGCGCTCGCGACCAGCCAGGACCACAAGCGGCTGCTCGACGGCGACCGCGGGCCCAATACCGGCG
>CAYYZZ010000004.1:0-30974 GCA_964476235.1 uncultured Streptomycetaceae bacterium
ATCTGGGCGCAGGACCCGACCGTGGCCCAGGTATCCACCATGGTGCCTTCATCGACGTAAGCGCCGATGTTGACGTAGGAGGGCATCAGCACCGCGTTCTTCGCGATATAGGCGCCGCGCCGCACCATCGCCGGCGGCACCACGCGGAAACCGCCGCGCGCGAAGTCTTCGCGCGAGTAATGCGCGAACTTGCTCGGGACCTTGTCGTAATACTGGGTCGCCGCGCCCGCCATCGGGACGTTATCCTCGATCCGGAACGACAGCAGCACGGCCTTCTTGATCCATTGGTGCACGACCCATGCGCCCTGGGTTTTCTCGGCAACCCGGATGCTGCCGGCATCCAGGCCGGCCAGCACCTGCCTGACCGCCTCGCCGACCCTGGCGGGCGCGCTCCCGGGTTTCAGGTCGGCGCGGTGCTCCCACGCCTGTTCGATGGTGGCTTGCAATTCAGTCATGCCCGTTATTTTACTCCGTGGTTATAACGATTCGACAAAAGCGCGTATGCGCAAGGCCGCTTCCGCGCATTCTTCAGTCGAGGCGACCAGCGCGATGCGCACCCGGTCCGCGCCCGGGTTGATGCCGCGCGCCTCGCGGGCGAGGTAGCTGCCGGGCAGCACCGATACGGCCTGCTCCTGGTACAGGCGGCGGGCGAACTCCGGATCCGGCAAAGGCGTCTTCGGCCACAGGTAGAACGCGGCATCGGGCATCTCGACATCCAGGACCGGCCGCAGGATATCCAGAGCGGTGGTAAATTTCTCGCGGTAAAGACGGCGGTTTTCCACCACGTGCGCTTCGTCGTTCCAGGCCGCGATGCTGGCCGCCTGCACCGCCGGGCTCATGGCACAGCCCTGATAAGTGCGGTAGAGCAAGTACTGCTTGAGCACGGCGGCGTTCCCGGCAACGAAACCCGAGCGCATGCCCGGCACGTTGGAACGCTTGGACAGGCTGGAGAACATCACCAGCCGGGGGTAACCCTCGCGCCCGAGTTGCTGCGCCGCCTGCAGCGCGCCCAACGGCGGCCGCGCCTCGTCGAAATAGATCTCGGAGTAGCACTCGTCGGAGGCAATCACGAACCCATGGCGGTCGGAAAGGGCGAACAGCCGCTTCCATTCGTCGAGCGACATCACGTGTCCCGTCGGATTGCCGGGGGAGCAGACGTAGACGAGTTGCGCGCGCTGCCAGGTGTCCTCCGGCAGTTCATCGAAGTGGCAGGCATAGCCGTTCTGAGGCAGGTTGTTGAAGAAATGCGGGGCGGCGCCCGCGAGCAACGCCGCACCTTCGTAGATCTGGTAGAAAGGATTGGGACAGACGACAGCCGGCCCCGGGCGGGAAGCATCGATGACCGCTTGCGCAATGGCGAATAGCGCCTCGCGGCTGCCATTGACCGGTATCACCTCCGTTTCGGGATCCACCGCCTTCAAGCCGTAGCGCCGCTGCAACCATCCCGCGATCGCCGAGCGCAGCGGCTGGGATCCCAGCGTCAGGGGATAGCTTGCCAATCCGTCGAGGTGCTCGACCAGCGCCTGCTTGATAAAGACAGGGGTGGGATGCCTGGGCTCGCCGATATAGAGCGGAATCAACCGGCGGTTGGCGGCGGGTTGAGAGCTCTGCAGCAAGGCCGTCAGTTTTTGAAAGGGATAACTCTGGAGCCGCTCGAGATCGGGATTCACAGTGACCGGACGCGCAAGACGCCGCCTGAAGACAACGGCGTGAATTATAAAGGCTTATGCCGCCCGGGCTACAGGCCCCGGGACGGGCGGGTCAGCCCTAGCAGTCGGACTTAGGTCGGACAAACTCCTTATACAAAACCGCCCGCACGAAAACGGGAGCAAAAGTCGGTGAAATCCTTATTTCCAACCTGCTCGCATGCCCATCGGAGGCCAATCGGGGTCGTTATCCCGGGTTTCGTTCTAAATCCCCGGGCGGTTTTGCTGTTAGCAGCCTGTCGGATACCAAGTCCGACAGGCTGCTAGGCAAACGGAATGGCGGAGAGATCCGCGGGCGGGCGGAATTTCCAGCCCGGCTTGATGTGCTCGGCAACGACCGTTGTGAATATGCCTCCGCGGACGTTGAATCGTGCGGTGAGCCGCATGAAGCGCGGACGCGTGGCCCGCGCGAGGTCGCCGAGTATGCGGTTCGTCACGGCCTCGTGGAACGCGCCTTCGTTGCGAAACGACCAGACGTACAATTTAAGACTTTTCAATTCAATGCAGCGCCGGTCGGGGACATAGTCGAGAACCAGAGTCGCGAAGTCGGGCTGCCCGGTGCGCGGGCACAGGCAGGTAAACTCCGGTATTTCCATATGAATCCGGTAGTCGCGCGCAGGATGAGGATTGACGAAGGTCTCCAGCCTGCGGCTGGGTTTGCTTGGCATTATCGCGGTGGCCTGAATATTCTGTAAAATATCGATCTCAATAGCCTGCGGATTATAACCTCACACAAACCCCACGTAAGACCTCACAATTGAGACTCAAACAGATCAATCTCGCAGGCTTCAAGTCTTTCGTAGACCCCACACACATCCCCGTCCCCGGACAACTGGTAGGCATCGTCGGCCCCAACGGCTGCGGCAAGTCCAACGTCATCGACGCCGTGCGCTGGGTGCTGGGTGAAACCTCCGCAAAGCATCTGCGCGGGGACACCATGCAGGATATCCTGTTCAACGGCTCCGGCCAGCGCCAGCCGGTGAACCGCTCGAGTGTCGAGCTGATTTTCGACAATAGCCTCGGACGGGCCGGAGGGCAGTGGTCGAGCTACGCCGAGATCTCGGTGAAGCGCATGCTGGCCCGCGACGGCGAAGCCACTTCGTATTACATCAACAACGTCCACGTGCGCCGGCGCGACGTCGCCGACATCTTCCTCGGTACCGGCCTGGGCAGCCGCGCCTACGCCATCATCGAGCAGGGCATGATCTCGCGGGTGATCGAGGCCAAGCCGGAGGAGCTGAGGGTATTCCTCGAGGAAGCGGCAGGCGTCTCGAAATACCGCGCGCGCCGGCATGAAACCGAGTTGAGGCTCAAGGACACGCGCGAGAACCTGTTGCGGGTGGAAGACGTGCGCACAGAGCTCGACCAGCAGCTCGAGCACCTTCAATCCCAGGCGGAAATCGCGAGCCGCTATCACGAGCTGCAGGGCCGGTTGCGCACGGCGCAAAACCTGTTGTCCCTGCTGAAAAAGCAGGAAGCGGGCGCGCAGCGCGCGCGGCACATCAAGGAGATCGAGCGCCTCACCCTGGAACTGGAGGCCGAGACCGCGAAGTTGCGTGACACCGAGAAGCGCCTGGAAGACCTGCGCGCGCAGCACTATCGCGGCAGCGACGCGGTGCATTCCGCCCAGGGCGCCTTCTATGAGGCCAATGCCGAAACCGCGAGGCTCGAGCAGGAGCTCTCCCACCTGCGCGATAACCGGCAGCGGGTCGAGCGCGATCTGACCGAGCTGCGCGCCCAGGCCGAACGCGGGCGCGAACAGCTGGTTGCGGCGCAGTCCGGCCTCGCCGGCCTGCAAAACGAGTGCGCGAGCGCGGCGGAAGGCGTTGCGGCACGCGAGGCGGCGGTCAGGATCGAAAGCGATAAATTGCCCCTGGCGGAGGAGGCTTTCAAGGCCACCCGCAACCGTTACGAAGAGCTGCAGCGCGCGCTTGCCCTGGCCGAGCAGGCTATGGGCGTGGAGCAAACCAAGCGCGCGCATGCCCGGCAGACGATGGAGCAGCTGGGATTGCGCGCTCAGCGTTTGCAGGATGAGCGCGTGGCGCTGCAACCCGCCGATGCGCCGCGGCTGCAGCAATTGCGCAGCGATATCGCGGCGCTCGACCAGGAACTGCAGGGCCTGCGTGCCGCCATGGAGGCCGACGAAGACCGGCTGCCCGAAGCAGAACAGGTCTTGCGTGACAAGGACGCCGCGCAGGAGGCCGCGGGCCAGAGGCTGGCTGGTCTGGAAGCGCAGTTGCAAGCCCTGACCCAGTTGCAGGAGCGGCTTGCGCGCGGCGCCAATACCAAGGACTGGCTGGAGGCGCGCGGCCTCGGCAAGGCTCCCCGGCTGTGGCAGCAGATTCGGATCGAGTCCGGTTGGGAGGACGCGCTGGAAGCGGCGCTGCGCGAGCGCTTGAATGCCATCGCTCTCGAGCGGATGGAGCAGGCCGGCAACTGGTTGAGCGAGCCGCCTCCGGGAAGGATCACGGTGTTTGCTCCCGCGCATGCACCGGCGGCGCCTGCCATACCGCTTGCCGGGTGCGAGCCGCTCCGCCGCTACGTCGCCTGCGATGACACCCGGCTGCAAGCCGTCGTCGAGGACTGGCTGCATCAGGTTTATGTGATTGCGGACACGGCTGCCGCGCTGGCTGTTCGTGAACGCCTGCCCGCGGGCGCAATGCTGGTGACGCGTGAAGGCCATATCTTCACCCGCCACACGATGAGTTTCCACGCTCCTGACAGCGAGCTGCACGGGGTGTTGAGCCGTCAGCGCGAGATCGAGCAGCTCGGCAGCTCGCTCGTGGAAGCGAGGGCCGCGCTCGACTTGCTGCGGCAAGCCGCGGCCGCCGCGGAAAAGGAAGTCGGGCAAAGACGCGCGCGGCTCGACGATCTGCGCGACACGATCAACGACAGGCAGCAGCGCCATCACGCGCTGCAGATGGAGGCGCTGCAACTCACCGAGTTCGATCAGCGGGTCACGCAGCGCATCGACCGGGTGGCGGCGGAGCTCGCCGAGATCGAGGCCCAGACCGTCACGGTGACCGCCGGTGGCCAGGCAGCCGAGAGGCGTGTTACCGAACTGCAGGAAGAAGTTGAGCAGCAGCGTGGCCAGCTCCAGCTCGCTGCCGACCTCTACCGGCGCGCCGAGAACGTCCTGGAGCTGCAGCGTAATGCCTTGCAACAGGAGCGCGAATCGGCACAGCGAGCGGTATTCAACAAGCAGTCATGTGATAATAGAATCAGTGAGATACTGAATACTATTAAAGCTATATCTGAGAATGGACTGCACCTCGGCGCGGCACTCGAATCCAGGCAGCAAGAACTCGCCGGCTACGACGAGGCGCCGTTACAGCAGCGCCTGCAGCAAGCGCTCGAGACGCGCGCCGGGCGCGAGCAGGCGCTGGCCCAAGCGCGCGATGCGCTGGAGGGAATGGAAGCGAGCCTCAAGGCAACCGACGAGGAACGGCACACGGCGGAGCAGAAGCTGGAGCCGCTGCGCGAGCGGATTGCCGAGATGCGCCTGAAGGAGCAGGAGGCGAGACTCAACGAGGAGCAGTATGCCCAGCAGCTGGTGGAGGCCGGCGCGCGCGAGGACGAGGTGGCGCAGCAACTGGAAAAGGGCATGCGGCCGGGCACGTTGAACGGCGAGATCTCCCGCTTGAACGAGGAGATCAAGGGGCTCGGGGCGGTCAACCTCGCGGCGCTGGAGGAGCTGCAATCGGCGCGCAGCCGCAAGGAATACCTCGATGCCCAGTCGCGCGACCTGAACGAGGCGATGGCGACGCTGGAAGACGCGATCCGCCGCATCGACCGGGAAACCCGCGAGCGGCTGCAGCATACTTTCGACGAGGTCAATCGCCATTTCAGCGAGATGTTCCCGGCGCTGTTCGGCGGCGGCCAGGCGCGACTGCTGCTGACCGGAGAGGAGATACTCGATGCCGGCGTGCTGGTGCAGGCGCAGCCTCCCGGCAAAAAGAACACCACCATCCACCTGCTGTCGGGAGGCGAGAAGGCGTTGACGGCGCTGTCCCTGGTGTTCTCGATGTTCCAGCTGAATCCAGCCCCGTTCTGCCTGCTCGACGAGGTGGACGCGTCGCTCGACGACCACAACACCGAACGCTTCTGCGAGCTGGTGAAGAAAATGTCGCAGCAATCGCAGTTCCTCTTCATCAGCCACAACAAGATCACCATGGAGATCGCCGAGCAGCTGCTGGGCATCACCATGCAGGAGCCCGGCGTCTCGCGCGTGGTGGCGGTCGACATCGAAGAGGCGATGAAGCTGAGAGAAGCCGCGGCCTAGGCGTTTGCCGTCCTTAGGGCCGACAAACGCCTTATACAAGACGCCTAAGGATTCCAGATGAAGTTGAACCCATTAACCCATCTTGATCCAACCTTCAAGGCGCGACGAGGGTCGGATTCATGTCCGTATGCTCCTTTTCCGCCGTTAGTATTGCTGGCGGTCTTGTGTAAGGAATCCGTCGGACCAGACCCCGACGGATTCCTAGCACCGCGAGGTGCTCGATGAGCGACCTGCAGTTGAGCCTGCTAGTCATCGGCGCGGTGGTGGTCGGCGCGGTCTATCTCTACAACTGGCTGCAGGAGCGCAGCTACCGCCGCCGCATGCAACAGGCGTTCGGCGCCGGGCACGACGACGTTCTGCTGAAAGCCGGGGTCGAGTCGGCCCTGACGGATGGCCGCCTGGAGCCGCAGTTGGTGCCGCAGGAGCCACCAGGCGAAGGCGACAGGCAGCCTGTGGCGTCCGGGCCTGGCCCGGACACGAATTCCGCGAACGGCCTTGACGCCGTGCTGGATTACGTGGCCGAAATCGATGCGGATGACCCGATAGCCGATGCAGTGATCAGCAAGTTGACGAGCAAGATCGCGTCCTGCGGCAAGCCCGTTCACATCTCGGGGCTCGATGTCCAAAGCGGGACCTGGGAGGATGCCGTGCGCGGCAGGGGCGGGCGCTTTCGCGGGCTGCGCGTCTCGCTGCAGCTGGTGAACCGCACCGGTGCCGTTAATTCCGCCCAGCTTGCCACTTTTTGCGACGCGGTGAGGAGCTGCGCCGAGAAGATACCCGCGCCGGCGACGTGCCCGGATACGCACGCGGCCTTGAAGCGCGCGCGCGAGCTCGATGCGTTCTGCGCCGAGGCCGATGTCGCGGTCGGCTTCAATGTCATTGCGCCGGAAGGCGCAACGTTTCAGGGCACCCGGATACGCGCGGCCGCGGAGGCTGCGGGCTTCAAGCTCGAGCCCGACGGGATATTCCACTACCGGAACGAGCAGCGCCAGACGCTGTTCACGCTGGACAACCATGAGCCGGCCCCGTTCCTGCCCGAGAGCATCAAGGGCCTCATCACCCGGGGCGTGACCCTCCTGCTGGACGTGCCGCGGGTGGCGAATGGCGCCGGGATTCTCGACCGCATGCTCGAGGTTGCGGGCAATGTCGCTGCGTCACTGGGCGGCCGCCTCGTGGATGACAACCGCGCGCCCCTCACCGAACCCGGCATCGCGCGGATCAAGGAGCAGGTGCGCTCGATCCACGCCGCGATGGACCTGCACGGCATCCCGGCAGGCGGCGCGCGCGCGCTGCGGCTGTTTTCGTAACGATGGCGGTTCCCAAGCCAGTCGCGGCGCGCGCGGCCAGGCTGCGCGACGAAATCGAGCGCGCCAACCACAGCTATTACGGGCTCGATGCACCGACGCTGCCGGATGCGGAATACGATCGCCTGCTGCGGGAGCTGCAGGGCCTGGAGAGCCAGTACCCGGCGCTGGCGACCCCCGATTCGCCGACGCTGCGGGTGGGAGGGGCGCCGCTTCCCGCGTTCGCCCAGGTCAAGCATGCCACGCCGATGCTGTCGCTCAACAATGCATTGAGCCCCGAGGAGGTCGAGGCCTTCGACCGGCGCGTACGGGAAGGGCTGGAGACGGATGGCGAAGTGGAATATGCGGTCGAGCCCAAGTTCGACGGCTTGGCGATCAGCCTGACCTATGAACGAGGCGTGTTCGCCCTGGGCGCCACTCGCGGCGATGGCTACACCGGCGAGGACGTCACCGCCAACCTGCGCACGGTGCGCGCGCTGCCGCTGCGTCTGCGGGGAAAATCCGCCCCCGAAACGCTGGAACTCCGGGGCGAAGTCATGATCCTCAAGCGCGATTTCGAGGCATTGAACAGCGAGCAACGGGAAAAGGGCAAGAAGGAGTTCGCCAACCCGCGCAATGCCGCTGCCGGATCGTTGCGGCAGCTCGACTCGCGCGTGACCGCGTCGCGACGCCTCACGTTCTTCGCCTACGGCCTGGGCCGTTTCACGGGCGGCGGGGTGCCAGGCGACCGCCACAGCCGTCAATTGGAGTTTCTGGAGGCGCTGGGTTTCCCCGTCACCCGGGATCGGCACGTCGTGCACGGCGTGGAGGGGCTGCTCGGCTACTACCGCGACATCGAGCGGCGCCGTGCCGGCCTGCCTTACCAGATCGACGGCGTGGTCTACAAGGTCGACAGCCTGCGCCAGCAGGAGCGGCTGGGATATGTGTCACGGGCGCCGCGGTTTGCCGTTGCCCACAAGTTTCCCGCGGAGGAGGAGATGACACAGGTGCTGGGAATCGACGTGCAGGTCGGGCGTACCGGCGCGTTGACGCCGGTGGCGCGCCTGGCGCCGGTGTCGGTCGGCGGAGTCACGGTCACCAACGCTACGCTCCATAACGAAGACGAAGTGCGCCGCAAGGACGTGCATATCGGCGACTACGTCATCGTGCGCCGCGCCGGAGACGTCATTCCGGAAGTCGTGAGCGTCGTCAAGGAGCGCCGCCCGCGCAAGGTGCAATCGTTCCATTTGCCCGAGCGCTGCCCGGTTTGCGGATCCCGGGTCGAGCGGCCCGAGGATGAGGCGATTGCGCGATGCACTGCGGGTCTGTACTGTCCCGCTCAGCGCAAGCAGGCGTTGCTGCATTTCGCCTCGCGCCGCGCAATGGACATCGAGGGCCTCGGCGATAAGCTAGTGGACCAGCTGGTGGATCAGGGGCTCGTCGAGAGCCCCGCTGATCTTTACCGGCTCGAGCCGGACCAGCTGGCCGGTCTTGAGCGCATGGGCGAGAAATCCGCTTCCAATCTGCTCGACGCGATCGAAAAAAGCCGGAACACGACCCTCGCCCGGCTCATCTTCGCGCTGGGCATCCGCAATGTCGGGGAAGCCACCGCGAGGGACCTGGCACGCTACTTTGGCAGCCTGGGGGCCCTGATCGAGGCAGACGAGGCGGTATTGCAGCGGGTTCCCGACGTCGGGCCGGTGGTAGCCGCAAGCATCTCGCGCTTTTTCCGCGAGCCGCACAACCGCGAAATCGTGAAACAATTGCGTAAACTTGGCGTGCGCTGGACCGAGAGCGAGCCACAGGGTGCCACGAGCCTGCCTCTGGCCGGCAAGACATTCGTGTTGACGGGCACGCTGCCTCATCTCACGCGCGAAGACGTAAAGGAAAGAATCGAGGCGCTGGGAGGCAAGGTCGCCGGCAGCGTATCGAAAAAAACGCACTACGTCGTGGTGGGCGCCGATCCCGGAAGCAAGAGCGAGAAGGCGCGTGAACTGGGCATCACGATGCTCGACGAGGGCGGATTGCTGAAATTACTGGACGAAAAGGCTTGAGCAATGGTCAAGATTACCCAGGCAGTATTTCCAGTGGCGGGCATGGGCACGCGGTTCCTTCCCGCGACCAAGGCGAGCCCCAAGGAAATGATGCCGATCGTGGACAAACCGCTGATCCAGTACGCGGTGGAAGAGGCGGTGGCGGCCGGCATGACGGAGATGATTTTCATCACCGGCCGCGGCAAGCGGGCGATCGAGGACCACTTCGACAAGGCCTTCGAGCTTGAGGCCGAGCTGGAGAGCCGCGGGCAGAAGCAGCTGCTGAAAATGATCCGGGGCATCCTCCCGCGCCACGTCTCCTGCACTTACGTGCGCCAGCCACAGTCGCTGGGCCTCGGGCATGCGATCCTGTGCGCCATGCCGGTGGTGGGCCAGGCGCCTTTTGCGGTGCTGCTCGCCGACGACCTTATCGATGGTGACCCGCCCGCCCTGAAACAGATGTGCGCGGTGTTCGCCCGGCGGGGCTGCTCGGTCATCGCCGTGCAGAACGTCGAGCGTCAGGAGACGCGCCGTTACGGCATCGTCAAGATCGAGCCGCGCTCGAAGTCGCCGCACCGCATCAGCGGCATCGTGGAAAAGCCGGAACCCGCCGCCGCGCCCTCGACGCTGGGCGTCGTGGGACGCTATATCCTGACGCCGCGGGCGTTCCATCACTTGCAACGCGTGAAGCCCGGCGCCGGGGGCGAGATCCAGCTGACTGACGCCATTGCGGCGCTGATAGCGGAGGAGGATGTGTTCGCCTATGAATTCGACGGCGTGCGTTACGATTGCGGCAGCAAGATGGGCTACCTGCAGGCCAACCTCCAGTTCGCCTTGAAGCATCCGGAGATCGGCTCTGATTTCAGGAAGTACCTGCGGGGCCTGGGCGGGCGCGGCCGGAAATAGCGGCGTGCCGCGGTCGCAGCTCTCTATGGCCCTCACACCCGACAAGGCGCGGCGCATGCTCGACACGGCGGAATTGCTGTGCCCGGCCACCGTCGTGTCCGAGGCGGTGGCGCGGATGGCGCGCGAAATCTCCGCAGCGCTCGGGGACAGTTTCCCGCTGGTGCTGTGCGTGATGCGCGGCGCCGTCGTGTTCGCCGGGCAACTGCTGCCCCAGCTCCGGTTTCCGCTCGAGTTCGATTATTTCGAGGTGACCCGCTACGGCGCGGCGACCCGGGGTGGCAAGATTTCCTGGAAAGTGACGCCCGCCACCGCAGTCGAGGGGCGAGTCGTGCTGGTTCTCGACGACATCCTGGACGAGGGTGAGACCCTGGCGGCGGTGCGCGACAAGTTGCTCGACGATGGGGCGAGCCGCGTTTGTATAGCAGTGCTGTCGGACAAGGACATCGGCCGCGCCAAGCCGGTCAAAGCCGACTTCGTCGGCGTCAAGCTGCCCAATCGCTATGTTTTCGGCTGTGGCATGGACGCGGGCGGCGCATGGCGCAACCTGCCGGAGATATATGCAATGAGGAATGAGGAATGATGAACGCGGAATGAGATTTGAGAAACGCACCATGACCATTCGTTGTTCATCACTCATCATTCATCACTCATCACTGTCATGCTAGCGATCATCGGCGGCAGCGGCCTGACCCAGCTTGCAAACCTGCAAGTGACGCGGCGCAAGACGGTGCGCACGCCGTACGGCAAGCCTTCCGGGCCGCTGATTTTCGGCAAGATGCAGGGGCGGGCGGTGGTGTTTCTTGCGCGCCATGGTTCCGACCACACCATACCGCCGCACGAGGTGAACTACCGCGCCAACCTGTGGGCGCTGCATGCCCAGAAGGTGAAGGACGTCGTATCGGTGGCCACGGTGGGCGGCATCCACGCCGGGCTCGCGCCAGGCACGCTGGTGGTGCCGGACCAGATCATCGATTACACGCACGGACGCCAGTCGAGCTATTCCGGGACCAGGGGCCAGGGCGTACTGCACATAGACTTTACGCGCCCGTATTGCGAGGCGCTGCGCCAGCGATTGCTCGGATCAGCCGCGGCTGCAGGCGAAGCAGCCGTCGCCGGCGGGACCTACGCCGCCACGCAGGGGCCCCGGCTCGAGACCGCCGCTGAAATCAACCGGCTCGAGCGCGACGGCGCCGATATTGTCGGCATGACCGGCATGCCCGAAGCCGCTCTCGCGCGCGAGATCGGGCTCTGCTACGCGGCGATCGTGGTGGTGGTCAATCACTCGGCGGGACGTGGCGCGAGCGCGCAAGGCATCCGGCTCAAGGACGCCGAGGCGATTACGAAGCGCTCCATGGCCCGCGTGCTCAACATCCTCGACCGATTGGTGGTGCACGATGGCGGTTAGGCCGGTGCTGCGCATGGGCGATCCGCGCCTGATCGAGCCGTCGCAGCCGGTCGGGAGCTTCGACACGCCGGAGTTGCATGCGTTGATCGCGGACATGGAGGACACCATGCGCTCGCTCGATGGAGCGGGGCTGGCGGCGCCGCAGATCGGAGTTCAGCTCCAGGTGGTGATCTTCGGTGTCGAATTCAATCCCCGCTATCCCGACGCGGAGCCGGTTCCCCACACGGTACTCATCAACCCCAAAATTACTGCGCTGGACGGGGAGATCGAGGAAGGATGGGAAGGGTGCCTCAGCGTGCCCGGCATGCGCGGGCTAGTGCCGCGCTACCAGCGAATTCGATATCAGGGCCACGACCCATTCGGAAAGCCGATAGACCTCAGCGTCAGCGGCTTCCACTCTCGGGTGGTGCAGCACGAGTGCGACCACCTCGCCGGCATCCTCTACCCCATGCGCATCCGCGACCTCCGCAACTTCGGCTTCAACGAGGAACTCTTCCCCGGCCAGGACCTGCAAGATGAATAATGTTGAATGCTGGATGTTGAATGTTGAATTAAAGCATTCAACGAACTTCATTCAAAATTCAGCCTTCCGTCAGGTACGCAGCTGCTCGACGAGGTCGCTCTCGAGGCGCACGACGGACTTGGGGTCCTTGAGCGCTTCGCCGGTGATGAGGAACACGTCTTCCGCGCGGGCGCCGAGAGTGTTGATTTTCGCCGTATGGAGATTGATGTCGTGGGCGGTCAGCACGCGGGCGATGCGTGAGAGCAGGCCGGGGCGGTCGCCGGCGATTACCGACAGTACCCAATAAGTGCCTCTCTCGTCGGGCTGGATGTTGACCTCGGGCGAGATCGGGAAATGGCGCAGCTGGCGCGACAGCCGCGGCTTGGTGAGCACGGGCAGCGGCGTCTTTTGCAGCAGGCGCTCGGCCAGATCGTGCTCGATGAGTCCGATGACATCGCGGTACTGCGGCCGGCGGTTGTCGGGATCCTGGACCTGGAAACTGTCGAGCGCGTAGCCGTGGCGCGTGGTGTAGATCTTGGCTTCGAAAATGTCGTAGCTGATGTGCTCGAAAAAACTGCAGATGCGCGCGAACAACTCCTTCTGGTCGGGCACGTAGATCATCACCTGCAGTCCTTCCCCGGCGGGTGACAGGCGCGCCTTGACCGCCGGCTCGGGCGTGTCCACCCGGTAGTAGAGAGTGCGGGTGTGCCAGGCGATTTCCTGCGGCTCGTGGCGCAGGAAATAGGGATCGCCGAGCTGGGCCCAGAGCTTTTTCTCAGCTTCCTCCGGCACTGCGTAAAGGCGCAACTTGGCGCGGGCCTCGTCCTGGCGCGTCTGCAGGCTGCTCGCGGCGGCGAACAAGTCCCCCGAGAGCTGCCTGCGCGTCAACCAGAACAGGTCTTCGAGCAATTTACCCTTCCACGCGTTCCATACCTTGGGACTCGTGCCGCGGATGTCGGCGACCGTCAGCAGGTAGAGCGAGTTGAGGTGGCGCTCATCACCGACCCGTTTTGCGAATGCCCGGATGACCTCGGGATCGGCGATGTCGCGCTTCTGGGCGGTGGTGGACATGACCAGGTGATTTTCAACCAGCCAGGCGACGAGTTCGGCGTCCTCGCGGGAGAGGCCATGCTCCCGGCAGAACCGGCGGGCATCCACGGCCCCGAGCTGCGAATGGTCTCCGCCGCGCCCCTTGGCGATGTCGTGGAAGAGGGCCGCAAGGTACAGTATCTCGTGGCGGCTGACGTTGCTCATCAGCCGGCTGCAAAGCGGGAACTCGTGCGCGAGCTCCGGGATGGAAAAACGGCGCAGGTTGCGCACCACCCGCAGAATGTGCTCGTCCACGGTGTAGACGTGGTAGAGATCGTGCTGCATCTGCCCGACGATGCGACCGAAGGCGGGCAGGTAGCGGCCCAGCACGCCGTAGTCGTTCATGCGGCGCAGCGCGCGCTCCACGTGCGTCGGGCTGCTCAAAATCCGGATGAACCGGTCCCGATTGGCGGGATCGCGGCGGAAACGCGGATTGATCAATCGCCTGGCGCGCCACAGGGCTCGTAGTGTGGCGGCGCCCACCCCTTTGAGTTCGTGGTGCTGCTGCAGCAACTGGAAGCTCTCCAGTATCGCGTCCGGCTGGCGCTCGAACAGCCGTTCCTCGCGCACTTCCAGCAGCTCGGCGCGTGCGCCGAAGCGGTCATTGATCGGGTGGTATTCCTTGTCGTGGACCGGCATGATGCGCGCGCCCAGGTTCTGCAGCACGATGGTGTTGAGCTGCGACACCGCTTTCGCTACAAGGTAATAACGCTGCATGAGCTGCTCGCTAGCCAGCCGGTGCTGCCGGTCGTGCAAACCGAACTCGCGGGCGAGCGCAGTCTGGAAATCAAACAACAGGCGGTCGTCGCGCCGGCCCGCGCAATAGTGCAGGCGGATGCGGAGCGACTGCAGGAATTGCTCGTGCTGGCTGAGCTCGCGCGCCTCGGCGCTGGTGATCACGCTGCGGCGCGCCAGTTCCCGCCAGCCTTTCCCGATCCCCGCCGCGCGGGCGATCCAGAGTATGGTCTGCAGGTCGCGCAGCCCGCCCGCGGCCTCCTTGATGTTGGGCTCCAGGTTGGTTTCCGCATAACGCGCATGCCGCTGCTGCTGCTCCAGCAGCTTTGCCTGGGAAAAAGTCGCGGGGTCGAGCGTGTCGCGCATGCGCTTGACGAAACTGGAATAGAGGCCGCGCTTGCCGGCGAGGAGGCGCGCCTCCAGAAGAGTGGTTTGCACCGTGATGTCCGATGCCGACAACGCCACACATTCTTCTATGGTGCGCACGCTGTGGCCGACATCGAGCCCGATATCCCACAGCATGCTGATCAGTTCTTCGAGCTTGCGCGTCAGCGGCGCATCCGACGGCTTCGAGAGCAGGATCAGCAGATCAACATCGGAGTAGGGGAATTGCTGCCCGCGCCCATACCCGCCGACCGCGGCGAGGGCTACGCCGCGCGGCATGGCATGGCTCACCCAGAGATCCTTGAGCAGACGGTCGACCATGGCGGCCTGGCGCCGTAGCAGTTCCCTCGGCGATTTGCGGACGGAAAATTCCTCGCGCAACTGAGCGCGCTGGGTGACGAGTCGCTGTTTCCAGTGGCCGATGCGCGCCTGCATCGGAGGCGCGGCGGGATTGACTGCCTGGAGCTCGGCCATGCGCTCAGGTATCCAGCGCGGGTAAGGGCGGAGAGCCTGCCGATGTCGTGAGAACCTCGTAGCCGGATGCCGTCACCAGCACGGTGTGCTCCCATTGCGCCGACAGGCTGTGGTCCTTGGTCACCACGGTCCAGCCATCGGCGAGCTGGCGGATGTCCGGCTTGCCTGCATTAATCATGGGTTCGATAGTGAAAGTCATGCCCGGTTCCAACCTGAGCCCGATGCCCGGCCTGCCGTAATGCAGGACCTGTGGCTCCTCGTGGAACTTCCTGCCGATGCCGTGCCCGCAAAACTCGCGAACGACGCTGTATCCGTGGCTTTCGGCATAAATTTGTATGGCATTGCCGATGTCGCCCAGCTGCGATCCCGGCCGCACCTCCTTGATGCCCCGCCACAGGCATTCATAGGTCACTTCGCACAGCCGCCTCGCCTGGATTGATGGCTGACCGACGTAGTACATGCGGCTGGTATCGCCGTGGTAACCGTCCTTGATGACGGTGATGTCGATATTGATGATGTCCCCGGCACGCAGCTTCTTGTCGCCGGGCACGCCGTGGCAGACCACGTGATTGACCGAAGTGCAGATCGACTTGGGATACGGCTGGTAGCCGGGAGGCGCGTAATTGAGCGGCGCGGGCGTCGCTTCCTGTTCCCGGGTAATGATATCGTGGCAGAGGCGGTCGAGTTCGGCGGTGGTCATGCCGGCCTTGACGTGAGGCGCGATGAAGTCGAGAACCTCGGCGGCGAGCTTCCCCGCCACTTTCATCTTCTCGATTTCCTGCGGGGACTTGATGCTGACGGCCATTGAGCGCGGTCCGCGCCGCGGAGGCGGGGGATTAGCCTGCTTTTTCAAGGACAGCGGATTTTAATCCAGATCGGCGCGCCACGCACGCGCGCCGATAACCTTGAGAAGCGATCATTTATTGTGATAAAATAAACAGTTAGCTTTTCCGTGAGGGTGCAACCCTGATAGGTTCAATACGCGGAAAAGCTCAAATACGCACATCCGCCCACGTGAGGGTGGCCGCCCGTTTGAGTTACCAGGCGGCCTTCTCGGCGGATGGAGGCTCAACCCTTACAGGAGACGTTCAAGTATGTCAGTCACGATGCGTGAAATGCTCGAGGCGGGAGTCCACTTCGGACACCAGACCCGCTACTGGCACCCGCGGATGGCGCCGTACATCTTCGGGCACCGCAACAAGATCCACATCGTCAATCTCGAGAAGACGATGACGATGTACCAGGAGGCGCTCAAATTCGTGCGCCAGCTCTCGACCAACAAGGGCACGGTGCTGTTTGTCGGCACCAAGCGCCAGGCGCGGGAGATCGTCAAGGAAGAGGCGCAGCGCTGCGGCTCGCCCTACGTCGATTACCGCTGGCTCGGCGGCATGCTGACCAATTACAAGACGGTCAAGCAGTCGATCAAGCGGCTGAAGGAAATGGAAGCCATGATGCAGGATGGCTCGATGGACAAACTGCCGAAGAAGGAGGCGCTGCGTTACCAGCGCGAGATCGTCAAGCTCGACCGCAGCCTGGGCGGCATCAAAGACATGAACGGGCTGCCCGACGCGCTGTTCATCATCGACGTAGGCTATCAGAAGGGCGCCATCGCGGAAGCCGGGAAGCTCGGCATCCCGGTGATCGGCGTGGTGGACACCAACCATACGCCGGAGGGCGTGGCTTACGTGATCCCGGGCAACGACGATTCGAGCCGGGCGATCCGCCTCTACGTGCGCGGCATGGCCGACGCAGTGCTCGAAGGGCGGCAGGACAGCCTGAAGGAAATCGTTCGCGGGGGCGACGAGTTCGTGGAAGTCGAGGAAACTTGAAGCGGGGCAGGCAAGCCGCTGCGGGGGCGCGAGCCCCTTTTTTTTAACCAGCGAGGACAGGAATGGCGGAAATTACCGCAGGCATGGTCAAGGAACTGCGCGACAAGACCGATGCCCCGATGATGGAGTGCAAAAAAGCCCTCGCCGAAGCCAACGGCGAGCTGGGCCGCGCCGAGGAAATCCTGCGGGTCAAGCTTGGCAACAAGGCGAGCAAGGCGGCCTCGCGCGTCGCGGCCGAAGGCGTGGTCGCGGTCTACATTGCGCCGGATGGAAAGAACGGCGCTTTGGTCGAAGTCAACTGCGAAACCGATTTCGTGGCCAAGAACGGCGAATTTCTGGGCTTTGCCGGCAGGCTGGCCGAGCTCGCGGCCATGCAACGGGCAGCGGACGTCGAGGCGCTGTCCCGCCTTCCGCTGAATGGATCGACGGTGGAAGAGTTGCGGCAAACGCTGGTCGGCAGGATCGGCGAGAACATAGCGATACGCCGCTTCGCGCGCATGACGGCGCAGGGCCGGCTGGCGAGCTATATCCATGGCGGCGCCAAGATCGGCGTGCTGGTGGATGTGGCTGGCGGCGACGACGAACTGGCCAAGGATCTCGCCATGCACATCGCCGCCAGCAAGCCGGTCGCGCTGTCGGTGGCCGCGGTGCCAGCCGAACTCGTGCGGAAGGAGCGCTCGATCGCGGCCGCCAAGGCGGCGGAATCCGGCAAGCCGGCCAACATCGTCGAGAAAATGGTGGAAGGATCGGTCCAGAAGTTCCTCAAGGAAGTCACGCTGCTCGGCCAGCCGTTCGTCAAGAACGATAAGCAGAGCGTCGAGCAGCTGCTCAAGTCGAAAGGCGCAGCGGTGGCCGCTTTCGCCCTCTACGTGGTGGGTGAGGGCCTGGAAAAAAAATGAAGGACGATTTCGTTTCCGAAGTGATGGCGCAGGTCGGCCAGGCGGGGTGAGGGACCCGCTGCAATTGCTACCCCAACGCGACTGGAGGCATCATGCCGCAGACACCCGCCTACAAACGCATCCTGCTGAAGCTGAGCGGGGAGGCGCTCATGGGCGAGGACAGCTACGGCATCAACCGGGATGCCGTCGATCGCATCGTCGGCGAGATTGCCGAAGTGGTGAACCTCGGCGTGGAGGTGGCTGTGGTCATTGGGGGCGGCAACATCTTTCGTGGCCTCGCACCGGGGGCCTCGCACATGGACCGGGCCACCGCGGACTACATGGGCATGCTGGCGACGGTCATGAACGCGTTGGCACTGCAGGATGCGATGCGGCACGTCAGCCTGGCGGGCCGGGTGCAGTCCGCGCTCAACGTCGAGCAGGTGGTCGAGCCTTATATTCGCGGCAAGGCGATGCGCTATCTGGAAGAGGGAAAGGTGGTCATCTTTGCCGCCGGCACCGGCAATCCCTTTTTCACGACCGATACCGCTGCCGCTCTGCGCGGCATGGAAATGAACGTGGACCTCGTGTTGAAGGCGACCAAGGTGGACGGGGTCTACACCGACGATCCCAAGACCCATCCCGACGCAATGCGCTACAAGCAGCTCACCTTCGACGAGGCCATTATCAAGAACCTCAAGGTGATGGACGCCACCGCGTTGACGCTATGCCGCGACCAGAAGCTGCCGATCAACGTCTTCAGCATCTTCAAGCCATCCGCGTTGAAGCGCGTCGTGCTGGGCGAGGACGAGGGAACTTTCCTGCATAATTGATTGCTGACGCGCGCGGAGGTGGGCCATGATTGCCGACGTCAAGAAGGCTGCAGAGCAGAAGATGAAGAAGACCCTGGAGACGCTGAAGGGCGACCTGGGGAAAGTCCGCACCGGCCGGGCCCATGCAGGGATCCTCGATCACATCATGGTGGACTACTACGGCACGCCGACACCGATTCCCCAGGTAGGCAACGTGACGCTGATCGATGCGCGGACCATCGGGGTCAGTCCCTGGGACAAGAAAATGACGGCCGCGGTCGAGAAGGCGATACGGGATTCCGATCTTGGGTTGAACCCGGCGAGCATGGGCGAGACGGTGCGGGTGCCGATGCCCGCGCTGACCGAGGAGCGGCGCAAGGAGCTGATAAAAGTGGTGCGCCACGAGGGCGAGAACGCGCGCGTGGCGGTGCGCAATATCCGGCGCGACGCCAACAATCACCTGAAGGATCTGCTCAAGCAGAAGAAGGTGGCTGAAGACGAGGAACGCCGTGCGCAGGATGACATCCAGAAGCTCACGGACCGCCATATTACGGAGATCGACAAGCTGCTGCAGCAGAAGGAAACCGACCTGATGGCCATCTGATGACGACCTTCGCCAGCTCCACTCTGGAAATACCCGACGCGCGCCGCATCCCGCGCCACGTCGCCATCATCATGGATGGCAATGGGCGCTGGGCCAAGCAGCGCTACCTGCCGCGGGTGGCCGGGCACCGGCGCGGACTGGACGCCGTGCGCACCACCGTTCGGGCTTGTGCCGATCGAGGCGTGGAATTCCTGACGCTGTTCGCGTTCAGCAGCGAAAACTGGCGCCGGCCGGCGGAAGAAGTGTCGTTCCTGATGCAGCTGTTTGTCATGGCCCTGGAACAAGAGGTCGAGAAGCTCCACGAAAATGGCATCCGTTTCAGGGTGATCGGTGATCTCGAACGTTTCGAGCCCAAGCTCGGGCGCCTGGTCCAGGAGGCCGAGGAGCTCACAGCCATGAACCAGCGGTTGACGCTGACGATAGCCGCCAACTACGGCGGCCGAGGGGACATCGTGCAGGCGGTGAACCGCATGTTGCGCGAGCGTCCCGAGCTCGCTTCCGGCTTCAGCGAGCGCGACCTGGCGCAGTATTTCGCGCTGAGCTATGCCCCGGAGCCCGATCTTTTCATCCGGACCGGGGGCGAGCAGCGCATCAGCAATTTCGTGTTGTGGCAATTGGCGTACACCGAGCTCTACTTCACCGACATGCTGTGGCCGGATTTCGACGCGGCAGCGCTCGACCGGGCCATCGTTTCCTACCAGCAGCGCGAGCGCCGCTTCGGTCGCACTAGCGAGCAGCTTCCGGATGATGCCGGGCTGGCGACGCTGCGCCTCGGCAGCACTCGCTCAACCAGCTAACCGGGCGCGCGGCGGCCGTCGCGAGCTTCCTGGGGTCATGTTCACTGCGCGACTTGTCACGGCAATCGTCCTGCTAGCCGCATGCATCTCGGCCATTTTTTACCTGCCCAATGCATGGTGGACGGCCCTGTTATTGCCAGTGCTGCTCGCCGCCAGCCGGGAATGGGCTGCTCTGGCGGGACTGCAGGGCGCCGCACGCTGGATGTTTTCCGGCCTCGTGCTTGCGTCTGCGGTCGTGGCCTGGGTGCTCGCCGCGGGTTTTCCCGCCGTGGCCGGCCGTCCCACCCCACCTGAGGCCGTGATCTACGGCGCCGGCTGCGCATTCTGGCTGCTCATCGCCGTTCCATGGCTGGCGCGGTTCTGGCACGTGAGGTCGGTTCTCATTCTGGCAGCGGCGGGCTGGATCGTGCTGGTGCCCGCCTGGCTCGCCCTCGCGCGGTTGCAGGAAAGCCCCGGCCAATTGCTTGCCGTCCTGGCGATCGTATGGCTGGCCGATACCGCGGCCTACCTCAGCGGCAGGGCATGGGGCAGGCACAAGCTGGCTCCCAGCATCAGTCCGGGCAAGACCTGGGAGGGCGTTGCGGGCGCCGCGGCGGCGGTGGCGGTGTATTATTTCGTCCTGTCCCGCGTGGCGCCCGAGTGGGGCTGGTGGAGCGGCTACGGCGGGGCGATTTTATTCGCGGGTGTGGCGGTGATGAGCGTAGTGGGAGATTTGTTCGAGTCGGCTATCAAGCGCCAGGCAGGAGTCAAGGACAGCGGCACGCTGCTGCCTGGGCATGGCGGCGTCCTTGACCGCATTGACAGCCTGACCGCAGCGCTGCCCATGGCCGCCGTCCTGATGCCGTACGCGGGCTAGGCTGGCTTTCCATGACGGATAAACAGCGCCTTACCATACTGGGATCCACGGGTAGCGTGGGGGTCAACACGCTCGATGTCGTGGCGCGCCACCGGGACAAGTTCGAGGTGGTGGCGCTGACCGCCCGCAACCGGACGGAAACGCTCTACCAGCAATGCCTTGAATTCAAGCCGAGGATAGCCGTCGTGCTGGAGGCCGCCGCGGCGCAGGACCTGCGGCAAAGGTTATTGCAGGCGGGGCTGAATTGCGAGGTGCGATACGGCATGGAAGCACTCGAGGAGGTGGCGAGCCTTCCATTCGTGGACACGGTCATGGCGGCGATCGTGGGGATCGCCGGGCTGCGCCCGACATTGGCGGCGGCGCGGGCCGGCAAGAAAGTCCTGCTCGCGAACAAAGAGTCGCTGGTCACCGCGGGCGCCGTGCTGATGGATGCCGTACGGGCAAGCGGGGCGATGCTGCTGCCAATCGACAGCGAGCATAATGCGATATTCCAGGCGTTGCCGCGCGGTTATGCGGTGTCCGGCACGGCCGGCGTGCGGCGCATCCTGCTGACGGCGTCCGGCGGGCCGTTTCGCTCTGCTACGCTGCGCCAGTTGGAAAGGGTGACGCCCGATGAGGCCTGCGCGCATCCCAACTGGGCGATGGGTCGCAAGATCTCGGTGGACTCGGCAACGATGATGAACAAGGGGCTGGAAGTGATCGAGGCCCGCTGGCTGTTCGATATGGGGCCCGAGCGCATCGATGTCGTGATACACCCCGAAAGCGTGGTGCATTCACTGGTTGAATACATCGATGGCTCGGTGATAGCCCAGCTCGGCAACCCCGACATGCGCACGCCCATCGCTTTTGCCCTGGGCTTCCCGGAGCGGATTACCGCGGGCGTCGAATATCTCGACCTGGCGCGTGTCGGAGCGCTCCATTTCGAGCGCCCGGATACTCAGCGTTTTCCCTGTCTGCGGCTGGCCTACGAGGCGCTTGAGGCGGGTGGCACCGCGCCTACCGTGCTCAATGCCGCCAACGAGGTTGCGGTCGCCAGTTTTCTGGCGGGCGCGCTTGGATTCCTCCAGATTCCGGCATTGATCGAGGCGGTGCTGGCCGAAGTTCCCCGCGGGCCGGTATCCGGTCTCGAAGACGTGCTCGCCGCCGATCGCATGGCGCGCGAACGAGCCGATAGCTGGCTGCGTGCAGCGCGTCCCGCTGGCGCGGCGGAACCTTTGCGTCAGGTTGCGGGCTCATGATACGCCTGGCGACTTATCAGGAGACGGCCGGGCCATGACGCTGCTGATCACCATCGTTGCTTTTGTGGCGGCCCTGGGCAGCCTGATCGTGGTGCATGAATTCGGCCACTACATCGTCGCGCGCGCCTGCGGCGTGAAAGTGCTGCGCTTCTCGGTCGGGTTCGGCAAGCCGCTGTGGACAAGGCAGCTGGGCCGTGACGCGACCGAGTGGGTGATTGCCGCCTTCCCGCTCGGTGGCTACGTCAAGATGCTGGATGAGCGCGAGGGGCCGGTGGCGCGCGAGGACCTGCCGCGCGCATTCAATCGTCAATCGGTCTGGCGCCGCATAGCCATCGTGGTCGCAGGTCCGGCGGCCAATTTCCTGCTGGCCATCGTCCTCTACTGGGGGTTGTTCATACACGGCGTTCCGGGCATCAAGCCGGTGATCGGCGAGCCGCCGCCCGGTACTGCGGCCCGGGCAATCGGCTTTGCCGCGGGGGATACCCTGGTGAAGATCGGGGAGGAAACGATCACGACCTGGCAGGATGCGCGCTGGGTACTGTTGAAGCGAGCCGTTCAGAAATCCGCTGTGACGGTCGAGGTGCGCGGCACGGCTGGCAATATCGAGTGGCGCAAGCTGGACCTCTCCGGGCTGACGGCGGCGGACCTCGACAGTGATTTCCTGCGCACGCTGGGCCTGACTCGCCTGCAGCCGAAGTTGAAACCGGTGATCGGCGACCTGGCGAGCGGTGGAACAGCGCAGCGCGCCGGCTTGAAGACGGGCGACGAGATCGTCACGATCGGCAACCAGCGCATCGGGATCTGGGACGAAGTGGTCAAAACCGTGCGCAGCCAGCCCGGCGTGCCGCTGGTCATCGAGATCAGGCGGAACGGAATGCTGCAACCGGCCATCCCGATCACACCGGAAGTCGTGCTCGAGAACGGGCAGAAGATTGGCCGAATCGGGGCCGCGCCGCGGGTGGATCGCTCGGCGCTGGCCGGAATGATCGTCGAGGTGCGCTACGGCCCGTGGGAGAGCCTGGTCAAGGCATTCGCCAAGACCTGGGATACCTCGGTATTCAGCTTGAAGATGCTCGGGAAGATGATCGTCGGCGAGGTTTCGCTGAAGAACCTCTCCGGCCCGATCACCATAGCCGATTACGCGGGGCAGTCGGCGCAGGGCGGGGCCGCGTCGTATCTGTTGTTCCTTGCGTTGATCAGCATCAGCCTCGGCGTGCTCAATCTGCTGCCGATACCGTTACTGGATGGCGGGCATTTGATGTATTATACGATTGAGATTTTCAAAGGCAGTCCGATCTCCGAGCGGGTCATCGAGATCGGGCAGCACGCTGGAATGGCGTTGCTGTTCACCCTGATGGCATTCGCCCTCTATAACGATATAACCCGCCTCCTGGTAAGCAGCTGAAACCATGCGCTGGTTCCGCGCCGTCTGGCTGCTGCTCGCGCTCTATGCGGCAGCGGCCGCAGCAATCGAGCCTTTCGTCATCAAGGATATACGCGTAGAAGGCATACAGCGTACCGAGGCGGGCACGATTTTCAGCTACCTCCCGGTCAAGGTCGGCGACACCATGACGGACGAGACGGCGGCCCAGGCGATACGGGCGCTGTTCTCGACCGGGTTCTTCCGCGATGTCAGCCTGGAGCGGGACGGCGACGTGCTGGTGGTGGTGGTGCAGGAGCGGCCGTCGATCGCCCAGATCGATTTCACCGGCATAAAAGAATTCAACAAGGAGCAGCTTACCGCCGGCATGCGCCAGATCGGCCTGGCCGAAGGCCGCATCTTCGATCGTGGCCTGCTCGACCGCGCCGAACAGGAGTTGAAGCGCCAGTATCTGAGCCGCGGCTACTATGCGGCCAGCGCCAGCACGACGGTGACGCCGCTGGAGCGCAACCGCGTCTCGCTCAATTTCAATGTCGATGAAGGTCGGGTTGCCAAGATCCTCCAGATCAGCATCATCGGCGCCAAGGTCTTCCGCGAAAGCGAGCTGCTGGGCCAGTTCGTGCTGCGCACGCCGGGGCTGCTCACCTGGTTCAGCAAGCACGACCAGTATTCACGCCAGAAGCTCTCCACCGACCTGGAATCGCTGCGCTCGTACTACCAGAACCGGGGTTATCTTGAGTTCCGCATCGACTCGACCCAGGTTTCGATCACGCCCGACAAGCAGGACATCTACATCACGGTCAGCATCACCGAGGGCCAGAAGTACACGGTGTCGGATATCAAGGTGGCGGGCGAGCCGCTGATTCCCGAAGAAGAAGTGCGCAAGCTGATCCGGATCAAGCCCGGCGAGGTGTTCTCGCGCGAGCGTCTCACCGAGTCGACCAAGCTCATCTCCGACCGCCTCGGCAACGACGGCTACGCCTTCGCCAACGTCAACGCGGTTCCGGAGATCGACAAGGAAAAGCAGCAGGCTTCCTTCACCTTCTTCATCGATCCCGGCCGCCGCGTCTACGTGCGCCGTGTCAACGTCACCGGCAACAATCGCACGCGCGATGAAGTGGTGCGCCGCGAGATGCGGCAACTGGAAGGCGGCTGGTATTCGGCTGAGAAGGTCACCCAGTCCAGGCAGCGCATCGACCGGCTCGGTTACTTCAATGAGGTGAATATCGAGACGCCGGCCGTGACGGGCACGACCGACCAGGTGGATGTCAACGTCGCGGTCGTGGAGAAACCCACGGGCATGGTCCTGTTCGGTGCGGGCTTTGGCAGTGGCGATGGATTGACGTTGTCGGGCTCGATATCACAGAACAACATCTTCGGCAGCGGCAAGCACGTTTCGGCATCGCTCAACAGCAGCAAGATCAACACGATCTACGCCTTGTCCTATACCGACCCGTATTTCACGGTCGATGGAATGAGCCAGGGATTCGACCTGTATTACCGGGTGCTGAGCCCTTCGGATTTCGACCTTGCCCGTTACGAGACCAAGACGTTGGGCGGCGCGCTCCGATTGGGCGTTCCGGTGTCCGAGATCGATACCATCCATTACGGGCTGGGATTGGAGAGCGTCGAAATTGTCACCTTCCCCGACAGCCCGCTGATATACCAGGATTACGTGAAGACGTTCGGGCCCAGCAACACCAGCCTGTATGTCACGGCCGGCTGGGTCCGGGACGGGCGCGACAGCTTGATCTACCCCACCAAAGGGACGATGCAGAAGGCGAACGCCGAAGTCGGGCTGCCGGGCGGCGACTTGCAGTATTTCAAGCTGTCCTACCAGTATCAGCGTTACTTCCCGCTGACGCGCAATCTCATTTTCATGGCGAACGGTGAGGGCGGGTATGGCGACGGTTACGACAACAGGCCACTGCCGTTCTTCAAGAACTACTTTACGGGGGGCGTCAGCTCCGTGCGCGGCTTCAAGTCTTATACTATAGGACCCAAGGACAGCAATGGTAACCCGCGTGGCGGCAGCCAGAAGCTGGTCGGCAATGCCGAACTCTTCTTCCCCTTTCCAGGGCTGGAGAACGACCGCTCCGTGAGATTGGGCACTTTTTTCGACATGGGGTATGTCGGCGAGAAGTTTGAAAGCAATGGCATCCGTACCTCGGTGGGGATGTCGCTATTATGGGTGTCGCCGCTGGGCCCGCTCAAGATCAGTGCTGCCAAGGCATTACGCAAGAATCCCGATGACCGCACGGAGGCTTTTCAGTTTACTATAGGCGGAGTATTTTGAGCTCTCGACGAATTGCCCGCGCGAGGGGCGAGCCAACCGCAAGGAGAATGTCTTGAAGCACCCATACGCGACATTAGCTGCTCTGGTGCTGGCTTCCGCCGTCACGGCGGCCGGCGCGGCCGACATCAAGATCGGCTTCGTGGACGTGGAGCGCATCCATCGCGAGTCAGCGCCGGCGGAGCGCGCAAGCAAGCAGCTCGAGAAGGAATTTGCACCGCGCGCGCAGGAACTGCAGCGCCGCGAGGTCCAGCTCAAATCGCTGCAAGTCCAGCTCGAGAAAGACGCGGTAACCCTGAGCGAGAGCGACCGCCGGTCGCGGGAGCAGGAACTCGCGCGCCAGGGCGTCGAGTACCAGCGCATGCAGCGCGAATACCGCGAGGACCTCAATCTGCGGCGCAATCAGGAAATATCAGCGCTGCTCGAGCGCGCCAATCGCGTCATCAAGCAGATTGCGGACGCCGAGAAATTCGATCTGATCCTGCAGGATGCGGTTTACCGCAACCCGCGCCTCGATATCACGGACAGGGTGCTCAAGGCGCTCGCCGAAGGCAAGTAGGCGGCGTTCGACGGCGTGGCAATCCGGCGCGCCCTCTGGTGCAGTTCACGGCATCCCCGGTCTTGCGGTCATGACACGCAGCGAGCGTAAATCCTACAGCCTGCGCGAAATTGCGGAGCGCTTCGGAGGAAGGATTGCGGGCAATCCCGAGGTCGAGGTGCGCCAGGTCGCCACGCTGGAAAATGCCACTGCCGGAAGCATTGCATTCCTGGCCAATGAGCGCTACCTTCCGCAGCTGAAGACCACCCGCGCGGGCGCCGTGATCATAGGTGAATCGGCGCGCGATGCAACGCCGCTCCCGCGCATCCTATGCGGCAATCCTTACGCTTATTTTGCGCGGGTATCGGCTTTATTCAATCCGCCACGACCGGCAGCACCCGGCGTGCACGCCAGCGCCGTGGTCGACAGCTCGGTGATCATCCCGCGAGACGCTGAAATCGGGCCTTGCGCGGTCATTGCGCGCAACGCGAGAATAGGCGCGGGCTGCGTCGTCGGCGCGGGCTGCCAACTAGGAGAGGGCGTGACACTCGGGGCCGGTTCAAGGCTGTATCCCAACGTCACCATTTACCACGACTGCCTGATCGGCGAGCGGGTGATACTCCATTCCGGCGTGGTGATCGGCGCCGACGGATTCGGCATTGCGATGAATGAGGGCCGCTGGCTCAAGGTGCCGCAAATCGGGCGCGTCGTGATCGGAAACGACGTGGAGATCGGCGCCAATACCACGGTGGACCGCGGCGCGCTCGACGACACGGTGATCGAGGAGGGGGTCAAGCTCGATAACCAGATACAGATCGGGCATAACGTTCGCATCGGCGCGCACACGGCGATCGCAGCCTGCGCCGGCGTGGCGGGCAGCGCGAGGATCGGCCGCTATTGCCGGATCGGCGGCGCAGCCGGGATAGTCGGTCACCTGACAATAGCCGACCACGTCGAGATCTCGACCTTCACCCTGGTTACCAAGTCGATCAACAAGCCGGGAATCTATACCGGAGCCTACGTGTTCGAACCGCATGGGGAGTGGCGCAGGAACGCGGTCCAGCTGCGCCATCTTGCCAAGCTGGCAGACCGCGTCAGCGCCCTGGAAAAAAAACGCACACAGCCGAAGAGGAGCAAGCCGTGAGCGGCATGGATATCAACAAGATACTCGAGTACCTGCCTCATCGCTACCCGTTCCTGCTGGTCGACCGCGTGGTTTCCTGCGACCCGGGAAAATCCATCGTCGCGTTGAAGAACGTGACCATCAACGAGCCGTTTTTCCAGGGGCATTTTCCCAACTACCCGGTCATGCCCGGCGTGCTCATCATCGAGTGCATGGCGCAGGCCGCCGCGATACTGATCTTCCACAGCGAGAAGGCCAAGCCGGACGACGGTTCCGTGTATTTCTTCGTCGGGATCGACAACGCCCGCTTCAAGAGGCCGGTGGTGCCCGGAGACACGCTGCGGCTGGAGGTCGCGATCTCGCGCCATGTCCGCGGCATCTGGAAATTCACCGCCCAGGCATGGGTGGGTGAAACCATGGCGGCAGAGTCCGAAATCATGTGCACGGTGCGCCCCATCAGGGAGAAAGGGGAATAAACAGGCGATGCCGCGCCTGTCATCCTTGCCGCTTACGTGAATATTCATCCCACAGCCATCGTCGATCCCCAGGCGCGGATCGCCCGGGACGTCGAGATCGGGCCGTACGCGGTTATCGGCCCCCACGTCGAGATCGGTCCCGGCTCCTGGATCGGGCCGCATGCCGTCATTACCGGTCATACCCGCATGGGCGCCCGCAACCGCATCTTTCAGTTCTGCTCGATAGGGGAGATACCGCAGGACAAGAAGTACGGCGGGGAGGCAACACGGCTGGAAATCGGCGACGACAATACCGTTCGCGAGTTCTGCACCTTCAACTGCGGCACGGCCCAGGACGCCGGCGCCACGCGGGTCGGGAACGGCAACTGGTTCATGGCGTACGTCCACCTGGCCCATGACTGCCAGATCGGCAATAACACGATATTCGCCAATAACGCGCAGCTCGCGGGGCACGTGCATATCGGCGATCATGTCATCCTGGGTGGCTATACCGGCGTGCATCAGTTCTGCCGCGTCGGCGCACATAGCATCACGGGCATCGGCACCGTCGTGCTGCAGGACGTCCCGCCCTACATCACGGCGTCCGGCGACACCGCCAAGCCTTATGGCATCAACGCCGAGGGCCTGAAGCGGCGCGGGTTCACGGCAAGCACCATCACGCAGCTCAAGCGGGCCTACAAGACCCTCTATCGCTCGAGCCTGACGCTGGCACAGGCGAAGAAAGCGCTTGCGCGTCAGGTCAAGGATTGCCCGGAAGTCCAGGTCTTGCTCGATTTCCTGGCGGGCTCGACGCGCGGCATCATCCGATAAAGCATCACTCCATGTCCAAGGCGCCGCTCACCATCGGTGTGGTCGCGGGCGAGGCCTCAGGCGATCTTCTGGGCGCCCACCTGATCCGGGCGTTGCGCGAGCGCCTGCCGCTGGCTCGTTTCACCGGCATCGGCGGGCCCCGCATGCAGTCCGCGGGCCTGGATGCGTTGTACCCGATGGAAAAACTGGCGGTCAGGGGCTACGTCGAAGTCTTGCGCCATTACCTGGAAATCGCCGGAATACGGCGCAACCTTGCGGAGCATTTCCTGGCCGAGCCGCCAGCGCTGTTCGTGGGCGTGGACGCGCCGGATTTCAATCTCGGCCTCGAGCGCAAGCTCCGGTCCGCCGGCATTCCAACGGCGCATTTCGTCAGCCCCTCGATCTGGGCATGGCGCGGCGGGCGCATGCGCAAGATCAAGCACGCGGTCTCCAGGATGCTCACGGTATTTCCGTTCGAGCAGGCGCTCTACGAGCAGGCTGGCATCCCCGTTACCTACGTCGGGCATCCGCTGGCGGAAATGCTGTCGCAGGTTCCGGACCGCGCCGCGGCGCGCGAGCAGTTGCGTTTGCCGGCCGGAGGCAAGGTCATTGCGCTGCTGCCCGGCAGCCGGGTCAGCGAGCTCGAGCAAATGGCCGATCTTTTCATCGAGACGGCCAAGCAGATAGCGGCAGGCCTGCCCGACGCGCAGTTCCTCGTGCCGCTGGTCAACCGCCCCACCCGGGAACTGTTCGAAACCGCGCTCTACCGGCGGGAGGCGCACGAATTGAACCTGACGGTGCTGTTCGGCCACGCGCACGAGGCGATGGCGGCGTCGGACGTGGTCCTGGCTGCTTCCGGCACGGCCACGCTGGAAGCGGCGCTGCTGGGGCGCCCGGTGGTGATCACCTATCGCATGCCAAGGCTTTCCTGGTGGATCATGAGCAACCGCCGCTACCAGCCGTACGTCGGCCTGCCCAACATCCTCGCCGGGGAATTCATCGTCCCCGAGTTTCTCCAGGACGAGGCCACCTCCGAGAACCTGTCCCAGGCGATTCTCAACCTGATGTTCGACACCGCGGTGCGCGCCAGGCTCGAGGCGCGCTTTGCCGCCATGGCTCAGGAGCTGAGGCAACACAGTGCCGAGCGCATTGCTTCAGCGCTGCTTCCCCTGATACACAGCGGCGCTGCGCCATGATGCTCGTTTGCGGGGTGGACGAAGCGGGCCGCGGGCCGCTCGCAGGACCGGTGTTTGCCGCCGCCGTGATACTGGATCCACGGCACCCCATCGAAGGGCTGGCTGACTCCAAGAAGCTCACTCCGCGCCAGCGTGAAGCGCTGGCGCTCGAGATCCGCTCGCATGTCACGGCATGGGCGGTCGCCAGCGCCAGCGTGGAGGAAATCGACTCGATCAACATCCTGCAGGCGAGCCTGCTGGCGATGCAACGCGCTGTGGAAGGGCTGGCGGTAACACCGCAGCAAGTCCTGGTGGATGGCCTGCATCGGCCGCGGCTGGCCGTGCCGGTGCAAGCCATCGTGCGAGGCGATGCGACAGTGGCATCGATTGCAGCCGCCTCGATACTCGCCAAGGTGGCGCGTGATGAAGAAATGCTGGCATTGCACCACCGGCACCCCCAGTATGGCTTCGACCGCCACAAAGGCTATCCCACGAGCGCGCACCTGCAGGCGCTGCGGGAGCACGGAGTTTCGGCTGTGCACCGCCGCAGCTTTGCGCCCGTGCGCGTGCTGCTCGGGGGGAAGGGCTGACCGTGATCATGGCGCACACCGTATGATGAAGCGGATCGACTCATCCACCAACCCGCGCTTCAAGGAGCTGCGCCTGCTCGTGGAATCCTCGCGCGAGCGCCGGAAATCCGGGCGGTCGGTGCTCGACGGCACGCACCTCGTGGCCGCCTACCAGGAACACGTCGGGCAACCGGAGAGGATCGCGGTCAGCCGTCCGGGACTGGAGAACCCGGAAATACGGGCGTTGCTGGACCGGATGAAGGAAGTGGATACCGTCGTGCTGAGCGACACGCTGTTCAAAGCGCTCTCATCGGTGGTAACGCCGACCGGTATCCTGGCCGTGGTCGAGACGCCGGACCCGCGGCCCATGCCCCGGGAGATGGATGCCTGCGTGATGCTGGAAGACCTGCAGGACCCGGGCAATCTCGGCTCCATCCTGCGCACGTGCGCGGCAGCAGGCATCAGGCACGTGCTGTTGTCGCGCAACGCCGTGCACGCGTGGTCCCCGCGGGTGCTGCGTGCGGGGATGGGCGCGCATTTTGCGCTGTCCATTTACGAGGGGATCGACCTGCGAGCCGCAGCGCGTGAATTCGCCGGCAAGCGAGTCGCGACGCGGCAGCGGTCGTCACGGACAATATTCGACACGGACCTGACGGGGGGCCTTGCGCTCCTGTTTGGCAACGAGGGCGCCGGGCTGAGTCCCGACCTGCTGGCGGCGGCGGACGCCGTGGTCTCGATACCGATGCCGGGCAAGACCGAATCGCTCAATGTCGCGGCTGCGGCGGCGGTGTGCCTGTTCGAGCGGGTAAGACAGTTG